>NZ_PVWF01000117.1 GCF_003003995.1 Pleurocapsa sp. CCALA 161
TCACCTAAGTTTGTCTCAAATACGGTTGCGCGAATTTTTGCGTTGAGAGTTAGCCTTAACCAGTTTATACTTATTCTGTCGATATCAACTCGCTTAATCCATCCTCAATAATGTTTTTTGTTTTTTCTTAATTGCTGAGTTGTTTGGCAATAATTCAAATTATCCAATTAGTTCAATCTCAGCTAAAATTAATTAGGTTCGCTTGGACACATAATTAAAAGAAGATAGTAGAACAATTTAAAATGAAGATACTAAAATTCAGCATCAAGTAGTTGCGATCGCCAAAAATCATAATACTATTAGAGCTTATGTAAAAAGTTTAGCAGTTTCTCTCAAAACCTTTCTAATTAATCATCTAATTGCGTCAAGAAATTTTTTAAAACTCTTCAAAAGACCAGATTCCTTGGACTTGGTGAAATAAACTAGTTACTAAATCAAGCTTGTTTTTTGCTTAGATCCACAATTTTTAGATTGACTAATATACTTAAATGGTAAGTGAAATAAGGTAGCAATTACGGTACGTTTTTTGTGGGAAGCTTCGCAAATGGGAAGCTTATCCTTGAGGACCAAAAAGCCACCTTACCAAGTTGAGCAATCTGTTTTTTGAACTCTTAAGTAACAGCCTGCATAGAACGCTAATTTTTCAATGAGCTTATGGAAGAATCTTTTCAAATTACCATTCAAATAGTTATTGCCGTTCTAGCAGGTATCAGCGCCCAAGTTGTCGCCGAATATTTTAAAGTCCCCAGCATTGTTTTTCTGTTGCTATTCGGCATTTTCTTGGGATCGAGTTCGCTAAATATCCTTCATCCTCATGACTTGGGAGTTGGACTAGAGGTGTTAGTGGCTCTTTCTGTGGCGATTATCTTGTTTGAAGGAGGTTTGAATTTAGAGCTACGAGAACTAGGAAAAGTTTCAGGTAGTTTGCGTAACCTAGTCACTATCGGTACTTTAATTACTCTTATTGGCGGAGGAATGGCTGCTCACTGGTTAGCAGAATTTCCTTGGGCGATCGCTTTTCTTTATGCTTCTTTGGTAGTAGTGACTGGACCTACCGTCATTAGTCCACTATTAAAACAGGTGAGAGTAGATCGCCAGGTAGCAACCCTTTTAGAAGGAGAAGGAGTCCTCATTGACCCCGTAGGGGCAATTCTGGCAGTAGTGGTGCTAAATACTATTCTCAATACCAATGCTGCACCAATGGATATCATGAGTGGCTTACTGTTGCGCCTTGGCATCGGTGCCCTCGTTGGTGGACTTGGAGGCTGGTTGCTGGGATTATTGTTAAAACAGGCAAACAGTATTTCTGATGAACTAAAAAACCTGGTAGTTTTAGCTGGCGTGTGGGGATTATTTGCACTTTCCCAGAGTTTACGGAGCGAGTCTGGACTAATGGCAACCGTTGTTGCTGGCATTGTCGTTAAAGCTTCAGCTCTCCCTGAAGAGAGGCTGTTAAAAAGATTTAAAGGACAGCTAACAGTATTATGTGTTTCTGTGTTATTCATTTTGTTGGCTGCTGATCTCTCTATTCCCAGTGTCTTTGCCCTCGGCTGGGGTAGCGTGCTGGCGGTAGCTGTTTTAATGTTGGTGATCAGACCTATCAGTATTGCTGTTTGCACCTGGAACAGCGATCTTAACTGGCGACAGAAGGCTTTTTTGGCTTGGATTGCCCCGAAAGGAATCGTTTCGGCTTCTGTAGCCTCTCTATTTGCGATTTTATTAACAGAAAAAGGAATCAATGGTGGAGATGCAATCAAAGCTCTAGTCTTCTTAACTATTTTAATGACGGTTTTTTTCCAAGGGTTAACGGCTCGATGGGTTGCCAACTGGTTGAAGATCACTTCTAGCGATGCTAAAGGAGCGGTAATTATTGGCTGCAATGGATTAGGTCGTTTTATGGGTCGCCTGTTTCAGCAGTTGGGGGAGTCAGTGGTGATGATTGATACTGATCCTGATGCCTGTAAAAAGGCTGAAGCTGATAATTTACCAGTCTTTCAAAGCAGTGCTCTCGATGCCGAGGTTCTAGCGGAAGCGGGGATAGAATCTATGGGAACTTTTTTGGCCTTAACTAATAATGGTGAAGTAAATTTAGTCTTGGCTCAACGAGCAGCAGAAGAATTTAAACCTCCTAGAGTACTAGCTGCTTTCCCTCAAAGCAACTCTACTGAAGGCAACAGCGCCAGCAAAGTTAGTCAGGCATTAATTTCTCAGTTACCAATTAAAATGTGGAATAGCTATGTTGATGACGGTCAAATTAAACTAGGTCGAACCATCATTCAAGAATCGGACTTTTCTTTTAAATCGACTCATCTGCAAGCTTTAATTCGCGCTGGTGAAATGCTGCCGCTAATAGTAAAGCGTGGAGATAGCTTTCAAGTGGCAGTAGCAGATGAAGAATGGCAGGCAGGGGACGAAATTTATTATTTGATTCATGACCCCAGACCAAAATTGTTGAAACGTCTTTCTGGAGGCAATCAATCTTCTCGTTTGCTTTTAGAGAAGCTACCTGAAGTGGAAGAAATTCCCTTAGCTACGCCAATTCCTCAAATCTCTTCTCAGGCGATTGAAGAAGCTATTTAATTTTTCTTAGTTTGCTTTTTAATTCAATAGATTTTTTGCAGAATTATTTTAAAGGGGTGGCACTATCATAGTATGTAGAGTCAACTAAATAAATTTTGAGCTTTATGGATGTCAAGTTAATTATTTTAGTTTTAACAGGAATTTTCACAGTGGCCTGTTTGTATTTTGGTACAAAGGGTGGTTATTATGACACAGACAAATACGATGGCAATGGGTCTGCTCATTAATTGGTTGGTTGTCGCCTCCGTTTTAAATTTAGCTTTTGGTCTATCTTTTGCTTCAGACAAAAGCTAACGACTCACCCAGCCTTTAATTTTTAATCGGTTTAAAAAATTTACTTTTATTCAATTAAAAATAAATCTCTTTCCTGACATAACCTAAGATTTTAATTAAAGACGTTCACCAAAATGACGTTAGAGATTAAGCTTAATTCGGGTTATTGGGAGTAAAGATTATGAAAATGCGTCAGGGAGAAACAAAATCTAGTTCCCTGCCTTTATCCTGCTTTACTTATGCAGCAGGACATGAAGATGAAGGTGTTTGCTTAATGATACGTTTGGGCAAATATCGCATTTTGCTAGATTGTGGTTTAAAAGATTTATCTCCATTACTAAAACCAGGTCAACCTCCTGCGGATCTGATTTTTTGTTCTCATGCTCATGAGGATCACTGTCGTGGGCTGTTGGATCTACATCGAGCTTTTCCTCAAATACCGATTTACACTAGTGAGGTTACAGCTAAACTCCTGCCATGTAATTGGGTTGGTCAAATATCAGAAAATTTTGACTGGTGTCAGGCGCTACCCTGGCGTTCAACCTTAAAAATTACCGAAACCCTGCAAATTGAAGTAGTACCCGCTGGACACTTACCTGGCGCAGCAGCTATTATCATTACCTATACCACAGCAGAGCGTAGTTATCGCGTGATGTATAGTGGCGATTTTTCGGTTTCTAACTTTCAGTTAGTTGAAGGAATGTCCATCGAACATTTGCGTGGTTTATCACCAGATGTACTGATTTTAGAAGGAAGCTACGGTACGATGCGTCATCCTCATCGTCGTCTTCAAGAAAAACAGTTAATGGAGCGGATTAATCGTGCCTTAGAAGCAGGAAAAGACGTATTGCTCCCCGTCCCCCCAATTGGTTTAGGACAAGAGATTCTCAAGTTACTGCGTTCCCATCATCAATTTACAGGACGAGATCTAGACATTTGGGTGGATGATTCAGTTGCTTTGACCTGTGATATTTATCTTGAGTTACTATCTCAATTTCCTGTATCAGTGCAAAATTTTGCTAAACATCAAGCCCTGTTTTGGGATGAGAGAATTTGTCCGCGCATGCGCCGCCTCAATCATCCTAATCGTTTTGCTGCTAGTCAAAATCGTCGAGTTTTTCTGGTAGATTATCGCAGTAACTTATGGAGCTATATGTCTGATAAGGTAGTTGAATGGCTCATCTTGTTGCCAGAACATCCTTTAAATTATATTCATCCAGATTCCCCCCAATTAAAATTGCTACACAACTTGTCTTCAATTGAGATTGAAACTTACTTGCTGGCTGAGCATAGTGATGGGCGAAATACGACACAATTAATTCACAACTTGCGACCACAGCACGTCATCTTAGTTCATGGCTCTTTAAATTATCTACTCGAACTTGCCAGTCTAGAAGAACTGCGTAATCGTTATCAGATACATTCCCCCGCTACTGGGATCTTGCTAGAACTGCCTATCGGCGATCGCTTTGTGCAGCCCCAGACTCCCGAACCGATTTACTATGAAGGAGAACTAAATGAAACTGGATCGGCGATCGCTATTGTCTTACCCGATCATATTAGTAACGACTCTCGATGGAAGCAGGTAGCAGACACGGGAATCATTCAGGCTCGTTGGCAGGGTAATGAGCTAATTATTAAAGGAGTATCCCAAAGAGAACTATTAAACTCCAATAGTCAGGGGCGAATCTCAGCCGATTTAGACTGCTGCGAGCGCTGCTTGCACTATCGCAATCAGCACTGTTGGAATCAATTTTCTCCCCTTTATGGCTTCAAAGTCATTCCTGAAGGCTACTGTCCTGTATTTGAAGCCAATGAAGTCGATGAAGTCGATAAGATTAACTAATTAAACATCTGACTGAATAACCACAGCACTACTCCTGATTGTGTTCCGATGATTTTGGATAAATTTGCTCTGCTTCAGGACAATCATCGGAAACCAAAATTTCGGTATTAATTTTAGAAACCGAAGCTAATTTTTTGGTGACAGCACCAATGCTCTCTAGACGAACCATTTCCTCCCAAGAGCTAATTTCATCTTCTTCTTCAGTTTCGTAACGAATCGTAACAATATCTCCTTCGAAATCAACAATACGACCGCTCTCAATCCAGCGTTGTTGATCCCGCAAGAAAATACAAACTTCACGACCATCTTGACAGAGTTGATAAATCTTGCGGTGTAGCATGAATTCTCCTGTACGAGTAACTCCTATTTTTCTCTTGCATCTGATTGTATCTATTATTGCTATTTTGGTACGATGATACAAGAGTATATTATTCTTCTTATCTTTAGAGATTAACAAAATTTTGAAGTAACCAGACCAAGATTATTTTGTACTTCACACAAATCTGGGTCATTTTGATAGTGTGTGCCAAAAAGCTATTACTTAACTGGATTAGGTAATTTTTCTAAATAACGCAAAAACTCTAGCAACTGCTCATCTGTAAGGTGTAGACGACTCCTTTTGCCATAATGACTCATCAAAAATTCTTTGCCCTGATCTTTAGTCCAGCTTAAACGTTTGATTTCAATGTCGGTTTTCTGTTTAATTTCATTAAAATCCATTGCTTCTAGCTCAGGAGAAGACTGACTCATAGCAACATCAACTTGGTTATCTTCAACTGTAGAGATTGTGGGGATTTCGGCAGAAAAAGTATCACCAAATAAATTAGTTTCTGTTGGGTAGTCTAAATTTACTGGAGAGACTTGTGCTGACAAATCTGGCTGAGGAAGTGGAAGTGGCTCTTCTATTACAGTCGGGGAAGTAATAGTTTCAGAGATTAAATTTTGAGTTTGGGTAGCTGATTCAGTTTGAGGTTTAGAAAAATTAACAATTTTATGATTATTAGTTCCCTCTGATTTAATCTCAGGATTGACAGATAGAGTGGCAGGTTGCACCTCAACCTTTGCTGTCTCAGGCTGGGGTAAGAGAGAATTAATATTTGGCTGTAGATCTAAACACAAGGTGGCGATCGCTCTTTCTTTAGCAGCATCTTCTGCAGCTTCTACTGTGGATGCACTTGCAAGAGCAGTAGCTAAAATAAGATTATCTATTTGGACTAGGGCTTTAACAATGTATGTACCTCGGTCTATCTCGACTAATTCACTGACCAAACTTCCTTGAGGATATTGATGACGAAATTTAGCTAGGGTCATTATTCTAAATTCTGAGTTTTATTTTTAATTATCTCAGTACCAATTTACTACTAATCTATGCTTTATGGCGCTGCATTAAAGGAAATTTGCGATATTAGCATCCTATACCAACAGTTAAAACTGGCTCATCTATAATTATGCTGCTCAAGTAGTCCATTAATAATCTCATCAGCATTAGGAGAAGCTGAAGCAACTTTTAGAAGACGGGTCTAGAATACTATTTGTTAATAACTATCCAGGATGATTTTGCAGCATATAAGGTAAGGAGTATACTATCTCATAACTCCTACGACATCAATCAGTTAAAGGTGATGGTAGAGCTCAACGACCCACACTTCGTTATTTTAGCCTGGCCATCGCTCAAAACCATTGATTCTCCATTGAGGAAAAGCCGTGAAACAGATAGTTTCCGTCTCAGTCAGAGATTACTCCGTCGCTTGCCCTTACTCATGAGGGTAGAACGACAGAGCCTTCTTACGAAGCTTGCTTATCCGAAGGTGTATCCTTTAGGACAACGGGGGAAAACCCCCGCAACGCAACTTCGCGCTGCTCTGACCGCTGAGAAAAATATAGGGAGTGTGTAGACACATACGAGTTACTATAGTTTTCTTCGCTTCTGTAGTAGTTACTAAATTAAAATTGGATAAGGATAATTTTTAGATGGAATTTTCAATCGCCACATTACTTGCTCAGTTCGTTGATGATAAGCTGGTTGCGGGTAAAAATCTAGAAAAGAAATTAGGTTGTGAAGATGAGGAGAGTACTCATAAATTACAGATTACCTTAGATGCTCTAGAAAAAATCAACGTTTTAGTCAAAGAAAGAGGAAAGTATCGTCGGATCTATGAAGATAAGGTGGTCGAAGCCAAACTAAGATGTTCTAGTAAAGGATTTTGCTTTGCGATCCAAGAGGAAGAGAGTGCCGATGATATCTATGTGCGAGAAAGTCATTTAAGCAATGCTTGGAATGGCGATCGCGTCTTTGTCAAAATTATCAAGGAAGGAAGTCGTCGTCGTTCCCCAGAAGGAGAAGTTAAATTAATCCTCGAGCGCTCTAATCCTTCATTATTAGCTACCGTAATTGAAAATGAGACAAAATATAAAGCAGTTCCTCTAGACGACCGCCTCTTATTTGAATTAGACCTGAAGGAAAAAGAAGAAGACCTGAAGGCAGCTTTAGAACATCTGGTTCACGTATCAGTATTACGCTATCCCCTCGGACAACTTCCTCCTTTAGGACAAATAACCAAAGTTTTAGGGAGTGATGCCGAAGAAGCAGCGGATGTTGATATTGTCTCCTGTAAACACGATTTACCCCTAGAGTTTCCCGAAAAGGCAATTAAGGCAACTTCCACCTTGCCTGGTGCGCGAATTCCCGCAGCAGAAATTAAAAATCGTCACGATCTGCGAGATAAACTCACTTTTACCATTGAATCAGAATTTAATCTCGCCAACAGTTCTTGGATTGAAAATGCTTTTACTTTAGAACAAACGAGTTTGGGAGAATGGCAATTAGGAGTTCATATTGCCGATGTTGCTCACTACATAGAACAAGACACCATCCTAGATCGCATTGCCAGAAAACGCGGGGTAGCCGTTAACTTACGCAAACAAGTCTTACCTTTATTTCCCGAAAAAGTTAGCAAACTTTGTTCTTTAATCCCAGGCAGAAGTCGCTTAACAATTTCAGTGATGTTAACTATTGATTCTCAAGGTAATACTAGTGAGTATCAAATTATTCCTACGGTGATTTCGGTAGACCACCAGCTTACTTATCAAGAGACTCAAGAATTAATTAGTGACGAGAAAAAACCAGGGAAAAAATTAGCCAGTCTACTGCCAGCATTAAAAGACTTATTTTTTACCATAAGTCCTCTAGTCAAGGCACAACGTCTCCAAAGAGGAGGTTTAGAAGTAACTACTCCAGAAAATCATAGCCTCTTTAAAGATGAGGGTAGAGTCGGGGCAATCTTAGGCGTTGCTTCTTTGCCTGTTCATTCAATGTTAACTGAGTTGACGATCTTGGCAGGAAAAGCAGTGGCAGAGCATCTACAGGCATTAGAACTACCAGGTATCTATTGCACCCAAGCCGAGCCTGATGTAGAAGAATTAGAAGATTTAATTAAGCTAGGGAGTAACTTGGGTTTAGATATTGATTTAAATGTCGAAGAAAAAGTCTCTTCTCACGACTATCAACGTTTAACAGAACAGTTTGATACTTCTTCGGCAGTAATGGTGTTGAATTATCTCTTGCAAAGTACATTTAAACCCGTTAAGTATCTGACCAAACCAGGAAAACACTTTGGTTTAGCTTATGAAGAAGGATATACTCACTGCATTTCTCCTGGTCAAAGATATATCGACTTAATTATTCAGCGAATTCTCAAAGCCGTTTTTGAGCATGGACGCGATCGCCGTCACAGCCGAACCAAAGAAGGGATAGACTTGACTAGTAGCAGTTGTCATGGACAGATTAATTGGAAGGTATTACCTCCGACTGTTCAGGAACAAATTGAAATTGATATTAAAACCACGTTACCTTTTTTAAATGATCGGGAGAAACAGGCAGAAGACGCAGAAAGAGATTTGGCTGGATTAAAAAAAGCTGAACAGATGAAAAAGCGCACTGGCAAGATTTTTGAAGGATTAATTACAGGGGTACAGTCCTATGGCTTCTTTGTCGAAATTGAAGACTTACTAGTAGAAGGTTTGGTTCATGTTAGCTCTCTTAAGGATGACTGGTATGAATATCGTTCTCGCAATAGTTGTTTGGTAGGGAGAAAAAATCGTACCGCCTATCGTTTAGGAGATCGCGTTGAAGTAGAGGTAAAAAGCGTAGATTACTATCGTCAACAAATCGATCTGGTTACTGTTGGTGGTGGTAGTGAGGCGCAAAATGCTGACTGGGAAGAGGAGTAAAGTTATTAGTTACAAAGAACTAAAAACCACAAACCAAAAACTAAATTAGCAAAAAATTAAGGAGCAAGAGGATTGAAGAATCAAATAGTTGAACAGGTAATCGACCTGGCCAAGAAAAAAGGAATTGAGGCGGAGGTTTTTTATGTTGCTAGTCAAGATACGCCAATTGAGTTTGGCAATAATCGTCTCAAGTCTCTGGAAACAAAAGCTGCTGAAGGGATCGCTTTGAGGGTAATTGCCGAGGGGAAGTTGGGCTTTGCTAGCTCGACGGATCTAACTCGCTTAGAAGATTTAGTCGATGGGGCGATCGCCACTGCGGAAATTGGCGATCCAGTGGAGTTTGACTTTGCTCAAAACGTTAATTCAGTGGAGAGTAAAAGTAACTATCAGCCACCTACTACAGAAGCTCTAGTGGGAGTGGGAGAAGATTTGATTAGCAAAGTGCATCAATATAATCCTGATATTTTGGTAGATGTCAGCTTTCATAGTGGCACTAGCCAAGCGAAATTAGCCACCACCACCAATGTTTATACAGAACAACACAGTCAGAGTTTAAGTGCGGTCATATCAGGCAATTTAGTTCGTGGGGAAGACTTTTTACAGGCATATACCTATGAAGTAACGCGCGATCGCCAACCCGACTATCAAGCGATCTTACAAAAGCTGATTACTAAGTATCAGCAGGCGGAAGAGGCAGCCAAGATTACTAGCGGGACTTATCCTGTCTTATTTACTCCCAGTGCGGTCAGTAGCACTCTAGGCAGCATGTTTGGCACTATTTTTTCTGGTCAGTCAATTGTTCAAAAAGCTTCTCCTTTAACGGATAAACTGGGGGAGAAGATTGCTGATGAGCGCGTTTTTGTATTTGAAGATCCCAGTATTGGGGTTTCTGCCTGTGAGTTTGATGATGAAGGAGTGCCTACGAGTAAGAAATATCTGGTTGAGCAAGGTTTAGTTAAGCAGTTTTATTGGGATAGACGCTGGGCTGCTCGTCATGGCATTAACTCTAGTGGAAATGGTTTTCGGGGCGGAATTTCCCGTCCTAGCCCCAGTTTGTCTAATGTTTGTATCGCTCCTGGTAAAACATCCGTAGAAGAGCTCATTGAGGGAATATCAGAAGGCATTATTGTCGATCAGGTTTTGGGTGCAGGACAGTCTAATGTTTTGGCTGGAGAATTTTCGGTCAATATAGATTTAGGTTACAAAGTCGAGCAGGGTAAAATCGTCGGTAGAGTAAAAGATACAATGGTAGCAGGGAATATTTTTGAAGCCTTTTCTAACCTCGTCGATTTAAGCGATCGCCCTGAATGGGTTGGGAGTAGTGCATATGTTCCTCATATTTTGTTTGCTGGCTTAGGAGTCGCAGCGAGGCAGTAATTAGTAATTAATAATCAGTAATGCTATGAGATTTTTGTTGCCGATTGTTTTGTGTTTGGTTACTTTCCTAACAGGCTGTGTTGACTACCAGGTGGGGGTTAATTTTGCAACTCCCTATAGCGGAGAGATTACGCAGCAGATTAAAGTTAGCGATCAGCTTAGTAACCTAGCGCCAAGCGAGACGAAAAAGTGGTTAAATAGCCTAGAAAAGCGATCTCGTAAATTAGATGGCAAGGTAAAAAAGCTTAATACTCAAGAACTTTTACTAACTATCCCCTTTGGTAACGGTGCAGAATTAGCCGAGAAGTTTAATCAGCTTTTCCAAACTAATATTATGCCTAATGCCACTATTCCTAAAGAGAAACTAGATTTAATCAAGCTTAATTCCCAGGTATCAATACATCAAAGCAATTTAGTCTTTGTAGAAAGAAATAGTTTAGATCTGGCGATCGACTTGAGGGCGTTAAAGGTTCTGACTCAAGATAAAATTATTATTAACCCCGATGCCGTAGCTAACTTAAAGTTTCAGTTAACTACTCCCTGGATTGCCCACAGTATCTCTAATGCAGATAATCTTCAGCCCACAATCAATCCTCTCCAAAAAGGTCTGGTTTGGCAACTAAACCCAGGAGAGATCAACCATATTCAGGCCGTGTTTTGGCTACCTAGTCCTCTCGGCATCGGCGCAGCAATTATTATTCTCTTAGGAATCTTAGGTTACTTACTCAAATATCGTCGTTTTCCTGGAATGGCGTAATTTAACCGTAGGGGCGAATGGTATTCGCCCTTAAATTTCAAGTTTAAACTAAAACTTTAAAACTTTTTCCAAGGCATCAAGCAACAACAAAACATTTTCAGGACGACTGTTGTAACCCATCAAGCCGATTCGCCAGACTTTGCCGCCTAATTCTCCTAAGCCTCCAGCAATTTCAATATTGTATTCGGTTAAGAGTTGTTTAGCGATCGCTTTGCCATCCACACCATCAGGAATTTTGACTGTGGTTAGGGTAGGTAGACGTAATTCTCGCTCTACGTGACAACTTAAACCAATTTCAGCTAAACCAGACCAAAGCATTTCAGCATTACGTTGATGACGTTGCCAGCGTTCTGCTAATCCTTCCTCGGCAACGATGCGCAAGGACTCCCGTAAGCCATAGTTAGTATTAATCGGTGCAGTGTGGTGATAAACCCTTTGTTCACCCCAGTATTTTGCCAATAGGGTCATATCCAAATACCAGTTAGGCACAGGTTTAGTACGGTTGTTTAGCTTGGCTACAGCACGCTGACTCATGGTAAAGGGAGATGCCCCAGGAGGACAGCCCAAGCCTTTTTGGCTACAGCTATAGGCTAGATCGATACCCCAGTCATCAATATATAATGGAACCCCACCCAAACTAGTAACGGTGTCTACCAGCAGCAAACAGTTATGCTGACGACATAAATCCGCCACCCCTTCTAAAGGTTGGCGGGCGCCTGTAGAAGTCTCAGCATGAACTAAAGCAAGAATAGCTGGCTGATGGGTTTCTAGGTTGCTTTTAATCTCCTCAAGAGAAAATACCTGTCCCCAAGGTTTAGTCATCGTGCGCACATCTGCACCATATCGCCCTGCCATATCTACTAAGCGATTACCAAAATAGCCTTTAACCCCGACTAAAACCACATCTCCAGGTTCAACGGAATTAGCCAGAGTCGCCTCCATTGCTGCTGTTCCTGTTCCTGCCACGGCGATCGTTAATTCATTTTCTGTTTGCCAAGCATAGCGCAACAAATCTCTAATCTCGTCCATCAAGGCGAGATAGGTTGGATCTAAATGCCCCACAGGACTAACGCTGGTGGCTGCTAAGACTCGGGGATTAACGTTGGCTGGGCCCGGCCCTAACAAGATGCGGGGAGGCATATCAAGCTGTTTGGTTTTAAGGCGATAGCGATCGCTGATTCCTGTGGTTGCAACCATATCTTTAATCTCTCAACTGGTTTGGTTATTGCTTAATGTATCAAGTGTATCAAGGGGGTTATTATTCAATCTCCTTTGATTGCAGTTTCTTAACTGATTTAACTGATTTAACTGCCTCGTTGCTAGTTAAATTATTTGCTACCTGGGCAACATCTACCCCTGTAGCTTGTTTTAGCTGTTCCACAAAAGAAGCTATTTAAGTGGCTTTACTACCGTCTTTACCATCAATTACAGTTAGGCTTTCAACCTGCACGTTGGGTACTCCCTCAGCCATCATTTTCATTAAAGTTTCTAGCTTTTAGAACAAGAAAATATCTTTAGCATTTGTTCCTGCTGCTTTCCAAGACTCTGCCAGACGTTGCGTACCTTCAGCTTGAGCTTTCCCATCTTCGATAATGCTAGCAGCGTCTCCTTTCGCTTTGGCGATCGCTTGTTTGCACTTTGCCTCGGCGGGGGCGACTATATCTGCCTGTAGCTGCTGTTTTACCTGTTTGATCCGTTCATTTTGAACAGCTAATTCGGTTTGCAGACACATAAGAATGAGTTGAGAAACCAGACTAAAAGTATCGTACCGAAGATGCCTCAAGACAATACCATCGGTATAAATAAGCTATCTAAATTATTGTTAATATTTAACTGCGGTGTTTCCAGCTGTGCAATTATAGTTTTTTGCAGTTTGATGTTTGAATGGTTGTGGTGAATTGTCATAATTAAATTCCTGCAAATTTCTGCAATATTTTAGCGCGCGACCCAAACTCTATTGCCCTACATCTGAATAATCAAGACGCGATCGCCCCGTAAAAACTCTTGCTGATCATCGGGTGAGTGCCACTAACTCTACTATTGAACCTTTAACTTTAACTCTCACTTTACCCTTACTATCGACATTAAAAGGCAGTTCAACAATGCCCCATAAACCGATTAAATCTTCTGGCTTCATTAAGCTATCAACAACCTCTCGTTGTCGCCAAAAATAAATAAACCAGACAATTAATGTTCCGATGAAAATACCCACGGTGACAGAAATCACGGTGATAGTTAACAGAAAATAGTTCATGGGCTTGTCATACTGCTACTGTCTAACTGTGATCTCCCAGAGATTTTTGCCTTGATAGTAAGTTAGATATATTAGATCTAATTAAAAAGCATTCATAATCATAAAGTTAGACCTCGTTTGCTTTCTCCGTATTTTAGTCTTATTAGCAAAACTAAACTCACTAACTAGCCATTAATGAAAAAAATTGCTTTGTTTGGCACTAGTGCCGATCCCCCAACCATAGGAC
>NZ_PVWF01000016.1 GCF_003003995.1 Pleurocapsa sp. CCALA 161
ATTAACCACCCACAAAATCAGCGTTAATCTATCAGGAGCGCAGTTTAAACAATCAGACTTATTTCATCAAATAACTCAAACTTTGTTTAAAACGTCATTAGAGCCTCATTTTTTGGAATTAGAATTAACCGAATCTATTTTAGTAGAAAATATCAAAACTACTGTTCACAGATTAAATCTGCTCAAAAAAATAGGCATTCAAATATCGTTGGATGATTTTGGTACAGGATATTCTTCTTTGGGGTATTTACAGCAATTTCCTTTTGACACTTTAAAAATAGATGCTTGCTTTATTCGGGATATTAATCAGAATAAGGTCAATGCAGTAATTACTAAAACAATAATTGAAATGGCGCAGCAATTAGGTTTAAAAGTTGTTGCTGAAGGAGTCGAAACTACGGCAGAATTAGAATTCCTAAAAAATGCGCAATGCGATGCAATCCAAGGATTTTTGTTTAGTCGTCCTTTATCGGCACAAGAGTTTCAAAAACTAGCAATGGATTATCTGCATTCAAGTAGGCAGTCATGATTATTTTTTAGCTATTAGCTATTAGCTGTTAGCTGTTAGATTTAAGACTCCGCTAAACTTTCTTTTAGCGGTACATCTTGCTCATGCTTCAGATTGATATTTCTACTTTTCAAGTAGTAATATAAAATCCACAAATGAATTCTACAAATTACTCTTTTACTTCCTCTACTTCCCTACTTTTCATTTCTAGCTAACTTTAAAGTATTTCATATAATAATGAGCTTATATTATCCTAATAAATTAGTTGAAATTCATACTAATGATCGATTTAAACTTGAACGAATGATTGATGAATCAAGTCAAGATTTAGTATTAATAAAAACCTATAGTTCTCAAGTATCAGAAATTGAAGCAAAAAAAAGCTTAAACAGAGAATATGCTTTACTAAAAAGTTTTCAGAATAAAAGTATAGTTAAGCCTTTGAGACTAGAAAATTATGAAAATAAGCTGGGTTTAATTTTAGAAAATTTTGAGGGACAGAGTTTAGTTGAATTTTTGCAGACTCAAACAGTTTCATTTCCCACTTTTGTAGCGATTAGGCTCCGCCTATGCTTCGCGATCGCAATTCAGCTAGCCGAAACTCTACAAGCAATACATCGTCAAGGAATAATTCACCGCAATTTAGAACCTGGCTGCATTTTAATCAATCCTAACAGCTTTGAGCTAAAGCTAATTAACTGTGCTTTTGCTACTACTAAAACGGATTCAGTTGCCAAGACAGCATCAGAGCTATTTTCAGGCTTAAACATAGCCTATGTTGCCCCAGAACAGACGGGGAGAATGAATATTGCTCTTGATTATCGTGCTGATTTTTATTCCTTGGGAATTCTGCTCTATCAAATTGTAACTGGTGTAATGCCCTATGATCCTCAAGATTCTCTAGAGTTAATCCACTGTCATCTGGCTCAAACTCCCCCCACACCTCATGAGTTAAACAATCGCATTTCTCAAGTAATCTCCGCAATGATTATGAAGCTGCTGGCTAAAAATCCTGATGATCGATATCAAAGTGCTGAAGCAATTAAAGCCGACTTGGAACATTGCCAAACACAGTATGCTCACTGCGGTGTAATTGAAGAATTTGAATTAGCTAGATTAGATCGTCGTGGTCAATTTAAGCTTTCAACTCAGCTTTATGCTCGTGCTAGCGAATCAAAAGCGATCGCCGAATCGATCGCGAGAGTTAAATCCTCAGCAAAAGCTGAATTATTGCTTCTCACAGGAGAATCAGGGATGGGCAAAACTGCCTTAGTCAAACAGGTTATTCCTACCCTAATCGGCAAAGAAGGTCACTTTGTTACAGGCAACTTTGAGGATATCAGCAGTATCCCTTACCAAGGAATGATTCAGGCTCTACGGGAGTTAATCCAGCAGTTGCTAACTGAAAATCCAGCCAGTCGTCAGCTTTGGGAGCAAAAAATTCAAACGGCGATCGCCAACAACGGTAAAGTAATTACTAATATACTGCCAGAATTAGAGTTGATTATTGGTTCGCAGCCAGATATACCCGAACTTGCCCCTCAAGAAAGCCAAAATCGTTTTAATACTGTATTTGTTAAATTCTTACAGGTTTTTACTCAAGCAGAATGCCCTTTAATTTTGTTTTTGGACAATCTGCAATGGGCTGATGTTAGCTGTTTGAAATTAATTGAGCTGTTGGTAGAAAATTATCAAAGCCAGTATTTATTAATCATAGGAGCGTATCGCGAAGTAGATTCAGATCACTTCTTAGTTCAAGCGATCGCCAAAATCTCACAAATCACTCAAGTTAAGCAAATTGCCCTGCAACCATTAGCGATCGCCGATATCAATTGTCTGCTGGTGGATACTTTGTGCTGTGAACCTAAAATATCATTACCTCTGGCTCAATTACTGCTTCAACGTACCCACGGCAATCCTTTTTTAATCCATCTTCTCTTGCAATCTTTTGAGCGAGAAAAGCTGCTAACCTTTGACTTTGACTCTTTAAGCTGGCAGTGGTCGATCTCTGAGCTTCTGACTACTTCCGTTGTCAATCATAATATCTTGGAATTAGTTTGTAATAATTTAAATCAACTTCCCGATACCTGTCTGCAAATCTTAAAACTTGCTGCTTGTATAGGTAATCGGTTTGACTTAACGCTTTTAACTCATATTTGGCAGAAGACCGCAAAATTCAATAATAGTAGTAATAGTTCTACTATACAGCTCGATCAAGAAGCAATCGCCCAAGAACTAAACTCTGCTCTCCAAGAGGGAATTATTATTGTTGAGCATCTACAATCAACAGCCTCTTATCAATTTTCGCACGATCGCGTTTATCAAACGGTTTATTCACTCCTCCCAGCAGCAGAATTAAGCCGACTGCATTTGCTCATTGGTCAATTTCTTCTACAGCAGACATCCACTATCGAGATGGAGGAGAAAATCTTTGTTATAGTTCATCATTTAAATCTTGCCAGAACATTACTAATTGAGCAGCCAGCTAAAAACCGTTTAGTTAAATTAAATTTAACTGCGGGCAAAAAAGCTAAAACTGCTAACGCTTATAAAGTGGCGGCCAATTATCTAGAGATCGCGCTGAACCTATTGCCAAGATCTGCCTGGCAAGATAACTATCCTCTAATGTTAGCCGTCTATCAACAAGCAGCTGAAATTCAATATTTGCTCGGTAATTTTATTTATGCTGAACAGCTAGGAAATATCTTACTAACTCAAGCAGAAACTGTACTAGATCGAGTTCAAGTCTACAAAATTAAAATTCATGCCCATATTGCTCAAAATCAAATGCAATTAGCGGTAGATTTAGGCTTATCTGTGCTGAAATTATTAAAGATCTATTTACCCAATGATTTTACTGACAATCCAGAATATACTCTCCGTTTAGATATCAGTCAGCAAAATATTAAGTCTTTAAAAAAACTGCCGATTATGCAGAATTGCTCTGAGATTAGAGCAATGGAAATATTAACGATTATTATTCCTCCTGTTTATATTGTGCGATCGCAACTATTTCCTGTAGTGGTTGCGAAAATGCTTGATCTTTGTCTGCAATACGGTAACTCTTCCCTGTCTGCCTATACTTATGGTCTTTATGGAATGCTGCTGTGTGCTTCAGGCAATATCGAGACAGGATATCAATTGGGTCAATTAGCTTTAGAACTGCAAGAACAATTTCATGCTCAAGAAATTCAATCTAAACTTAGTTTTTTGTTCAACAACATGATTCGTCATTGGCGAGAACCAGCAATTACTATCCTAGAACATTTTTTACAGGGAATTCAAACTGGGATCGATGCTGGAGATCTCGAACATGCCTGTTTCCACGCTAAATACTATTGCACCTATTTATTTTTGTTAGGAGAGCCGTTGCCGACGGTTGAAGCACAATCCTCTAAGCAAATTGAAATGATTGCTCAGTTTAAACAGGATTTTCAGTTAAATTATGCTCGAATTTGGCATCAGCTAAATCTTAACTTCCAGGGAAAAGCCACAGACAAATTCTTACTAATTGGCAAAAGCTTTGACGAATCAGAGGTGATAGTTAAGTGGCAACAAGAGAATAATGCTACCTCCTTATTTGCTCTTTATCTGGCAAAGTTAATTCTCTGCTATTTCTTTCAAGATTATCAGCAGGCTGTAGTTTATGGTCGCCAAGGAAAGCAATATCTGAATGCTAGCGTGGGTACGATATGCTTTGGGGAATATCATTTCTACTATGGTTTAGCTATGCTAGCTACATATCCTCCCAAAACTAAAATTCAACCAATTAATTTACCAGCAGATATTGTTGATTGTAGGCAGAAAATTCAACATTGGGCAAGTCATGCACCCAATAATTATCAGCATAAATATGAGTTGATCAGCGCTGAAATAGCTAGGATATGTGGAGATAATGAACAAGCAGCTACTTGTTATGATCGAGCAATTGCCGAGGTAACTAAAGTCGGGTATCTGCATCTATCTGCATTAGCAGAAGAATTGGCAGGAGAGTTTTATCTATCAAGAGGAAAAATCAAAATAGCAGGTTATTACTTGACTGATTCTTATCAAGGTTATTTACAGTGGGGTGCGTTAGCCAAAGTCCAAGAATTAGAATCAAAGCATTTAACTCTACTCAACTGCATTCCCAAACAAGAATTAATCACTAACCATAATCATCAAGCTGAAGAAATTACTGCTGATGACTATACATCCTGCTCAAATTTGGCTAATTTAGATCTCTTTTCGATCATGAAAGCATCACAAGCAATATCTTCGGAAATTGTTTTAGATAACTTGTTAGCTAAAATGATGAGGATCGTCATGGAAAATGCAGGAGCGCAAAAAAGCACTTTACTGCTTGAGCAAGATTCGGCCTGGATAGTTGCAGCTTCAACATCCATTGATTTAAAAACAATTGATTTACCTAATATCTCAATCAATGAGTATCAAGATTTGCCCAGCTCGATTATTAACTATGTTCAAAGTACTCGCAGTACAGTAATTCTCAAGCAAGCTCATCAAGAAGGGATGTTTATTAATGATCCCTACATTATTAAGCATCAAGCTAAATCTGTTTTATGTTGCCCGATGATTTATCAAGATCAACTACAGGGAATTATTTATTTAGAAAATAGTTTGATTCAGGGTACTTTTTCCGATCAAAAATTATCAGTTTTGCAAGCTTTACTGTCTCAAGTATCTATTTCGATTGCCAACGCTAAATTATATAAAGAACTTGAAGATCATGCTTCGGTGCAAAAGTCGCTCAAACAAAAAGAGATTTTGCTTAAGGAAATTCATCATCGAGTTAAAAACAATTTGTTTGTTGTTTCCACTCTGTTGGATTTTCAGAGCAACTATGTAGACGATCCCAAAGTAATTAAACTGCTGGAAAACTGCCAAAATCGTATTACAGCCATGGCAATGATTCATCAACATCTTTATGGCAATAGTAAGCTAGATAGAATCAATTTTGCTAATTATATTGAATCTTTGCTCGACAATTTAGCCTACTCTCAAGCTAGTCAAGAGAGAAATATCAACTTGATTCTCGACCTTGAACCAATTGAACTGAATATTGAAAGCGCAAACCCTTGCGGTTTAATTGTCAACGAGTTGATTTCTAATGCTATCGAACATGGTTTTTGCGATCGCAGTAGTGGTAATATTTGGCTGAAGCTAAAACATAATTCAGTAAGTAAAGTTGTCATGACTATTCAAGACGATGGCGTTGGCTTTAAACCAGGTTTGGATTTATACAATAGTGATTCCTTGGGACTAGAGTTAGTCTGTACTTTAGTTGAACAGTTAGAAGGTGAAATAAAACTCGATCAAACGCAAGGTACTAAGATTGAAATTGCGTTTGAAGAACTAAATTACGGCAGTAGAATTTAATTGATGAGAATTTATAACCAAATTCATTGTAAGAGCTAAGTATTACTCAACTCTTACACTTAACTATAAGCTTATACGGCTTTTAACATCTGACTGTATTCAAGCTGGCACTCTAAAGACTGAGCTTGGGCGTAAGTTAATAATCCTTGATTCCATTGAGTAAAAAGTTCAAAGACCTTTTCAACTAATTTTATGCTGTGTTGCTTGTTTTCTTCTGGAATATAAATGTTTTGAATATACTCATGCATATCATCTGAATGAGCTTCATGATCCTGTTCTGCTGCTACATGAAGACCACCAAAATATTTATACTCTTTATTAGTAGTCAATTGCAGTTCCTCAGTAACTTTTTTAGTAAAAGATAAAAAGATATCTGCCAGACCTTCAAGTGATTCTAAAATAACTAGCTTTTCGATTTCTGTACTCTCGGCAATATATTTGTACAACTCGTAAGTAACCAACCGTGAGGCTTTAGTTTCCTCATGCCATAAAAAAAATAGGGCATCATTCATTTCTAATTGACAATTAAATCCTAAACTTTCCATATCTTCAAGAAACCATTGCCAGTGATTGGCATCTTCATAGGCATGTTGATTTAAAATTGACTGAATCTTACTATTTGTATGTTCTTGATAAAAAGCATATTTACATAAATCTGTAAATCCCAAAATAAAAGGCGCAGAACAAGGAACAAAAGCTAATCTTTTTAAAGGATTAATACTCTGGTCTTTCATAAAGTGGAATAGAGGAGACTGAGCATAAACTTTCTGTTTTGATTCAATCAAAGCTAGGATACTTTTCATCTCATTCAAATAATTATTGGGTAGTTTGATATTAGGCAACCGAAAATTTGGGGATAAGAATTGTCTAATTCATTCACCCAAGAGATTGCCAATTGATAAAGAAGTTTTCAGAACTAAAGATTAACTTTGCTCAAATACCTCTTAAATTAAACTATCATATTAAGCGCTTAAAATCTAGATATTAATAGATATTATGAAGAAAATATTAAAAATAGAAAAAAAACCAATATTTTAGAGAAAACTAATTATCTTAAAATTTAGTATATTGGTTGACAAAAAAAAGGCAGGAATAAGATAATACCATTTTTAAAAAATAACTAGATCGATACAAAGATAGATATAAAGGGATGGTTAAAGGTTAAAGGCTTGCACCGCTTAGTTCGGTGTAAAGGGTAAAAGGCTTAGTCTATGATGCTTTCTCCTTTCTCCTTTCTCCTTTTCCCTTTGACCAACTGTACTAAGTCTCTTGTTACTTTCGAAAATTGGTATAATAGCGATACGCACTTATATTAGGACAATCATTACTCGTTACTTGTTACTTACGGGCAAATAACTTGAATACGTCCTAACCTAATCTGGTACGGCTATAAATCTTGTTTCTGCCTTGATTGAAGATCAATACCTATTGATACTATTTAAATCATCCCTTCCACGACAGGATGGAAAAAGAAAGCGAGTGCTACCACTGCATAAGTCGCCAACAGTAAACTACCTTCAAGCCAGTTTGACTCACCATCAGAACTAATCGAGTTAGCAATTAACACCGCTACTGTTACCGCAACTAGTTCAAAGGGATTGAAGTTAAGATCCATTGGTTGACCAATAATCCAGCCAGCAATTACCAACACAGGGGCAACAAACAGGGCGATCTGCATACTTGAACCTACCGCCACGGAGACAGAAAGATCCATCTTATCTTTCATCGCTACCGTTACCGCCGTTGCGTGTTCCGCTGCGTTACCAATGATAGGTAGCAAAATTACCCCCGTAAACAAAGCGCTTAAGCCTAATTCAGACGTAGCCACTTCTAAAGAATCCACCAGGAGTTCTGATTCTACTGACACGGCTAAGGTAACAACTAACAGAATAAAAATCCAAAAAGGTAAGTTGACTTTGGGTTCACCTTCTCCTCCCTCTTCTAAACCCACATCGGCTACTTCACAAAGATAGGCATGAGTTTTCATCGAAAAGAGTAGAGTTAGTCCATAAACTAAAATTAGAATTACTGCTACGGCTACAGAGAGATTTTGCAAGGTTTGTTCTTCAATCCCTGATGAAGTATATTGAACCGCTGTCGGTAACAATAAGGCGATTACTGCTAAGTTCATCGTCGAGGCATTTAGCCTGGCTACGGTTGACTGAAATTTTTGCTCTTTAAACTTCAAACCCCCTAGCAACATGGAAAATCCCATGACCAACAGTAGGTTACTGACTATTGAACCTGTAATGGTTGCCTTGACTACTCCAACTAAACCACCTTTGAGGGCAATAAAAGCCAAAATTAGTTCAGTTGCATTGCCAAAAGTGGCGTTGAGCAAACCGCCAATATTAGGGCCTGTAACAACAGCAATTTCTTCGGTGGCTTTACCCATAAAAGAAGCCAGAGGCACAATACCCATAGCAGCGGTGATAAAAACAACTGTCTCCCCCCATTCCAAAAAATGTGCGGCAATAGATACGGGAATAAACACCAGTAAAATTAAGAAAAATGTATCTTTATTGAACATATTTTTAGATCTGCAATTCCTTACGCTAATGACTTCACTGTAATAGCACGTCAGCTAATATTAGTCTTTCTTGAGAAGGAAGACCTTGAGAATTAGCTATTTTGATAGAATTTAGACAGTACTAACTATAAGCTAGACTGACTATCATCAACTTTTTTAATGCTGGAATTTTTACAAACGCAATTATATTTATTAGAACGATTTGCCGATCGCCTTGTCTCCACTCAATTAGATCATCTTAGTCTGGTTAGTATTGGCATTATTTTTTTGGCAGGACTTGTTACCAGCCTTACTCCCTGTATGCTATCGATGTTGCCCATTACTGTCGGCTATATTGGCGGTTATGAATCTGAGGGAAAACTACAAGCAGCAGTGCAGTCTAGCTGGTTTGCTTTGGGCTTGGCGACGACGCTAGCTATTTTAGGTATTATTGCTACTTCCATCGGTAAAGTATACGGACAAATTGGAGTGGGTTTACCCATTGTAGTTAGCTTAGTCGCGATCGCTATGGGACTCAATCTCTTGGAAATTTTGCCGTTGCGCTTTCCTTCTCTAGGCGCAACAGACTGGATTAGCGCTGATTTACCCCGTGGAGTTCGTTCCTATTTACTCGGTCTTACCTTTGGCTTAATTGCTTCTCCTTGCAGTACTCCAGTGCTAGCAACACTTTTAACTTGGGTGGCAACTACGCAAAATTTAGTTTTAGGAGCAGGTTTATTAGTGGCATATGCGATCGGCTATGTTACGCCGTTGGTTATTGCCGGAACTTTCACAGCCTCGATTAAAAAGATTCTAGAACTACGTCGTTGGTCTAGCTGGATTAATCCTATTAGTGGTGCTTTGTTACTAGGATTTGGTATTTTTTCTTTATTATCTCGCTTACCAGCTATGAGCTTTATATAAGATTTTGTGTCCAAACAGGGGCCTCTATCCTTTTAAAGTTTTGGCAAACAGACCGCTCATACGCTGCAATGCAGGAGATACATCTTCGGATAATCAGGGAAAATCAATAATCCTGAAACTTTCGCTTTGATAAGCTTAATCAATAGAAGGCAATCATATTTATTTTTCTATTGATTCTGAACTACTTTATTGTATTTAAAATGGTAGATATTAACTAATAGTTAGTAATCTAATGGCAGTAGTAAATCACACCTTCGTTTTTGACATAACGCTCGTATTAGGCTCATCAGCGATTGGTGGATTTCTTGTTCATCGCTTACGGCAGCCAGTTTTGCTGGGTTATCTGCTGGCAGGTTTGATAATTGGTCCTTTTGGCTTGGGTCAAATTACTCAAATTGAAGAAATTAAATCCTTGGCTGAAATAGGTGTGGCTTTTTTACTATTTGCTTTGGGGGTAGAATTTTCTTTAGCTGAATTGAAACGAGTTAAAGACATTGCGATTAGGGGTAGCTTACTACAAATTGGCTTGACGATCGCCTTAGTTGGTTTGTTAACTACTGTCTTGGGGTGGGTGCAAACTCCCGTAGAAGGAATCTTTATGGGCGCGGTGCTGTCTCTTTCTTCCACAGCAATAGTACTGAAAACACTAACAGAAAGAGGAGAAGTCAATACTATTCATGGTCAGGTAATGCTGGCAATTTTGATTGCTCAAGATTTGGCTTTAGGATTGATGCTGGCTGTATTGCCAGCCTTAAACCAGCCCGATAATTTATTTCCAGCGTTGGTTATAGCGGTATTAAAAGCTGTACTATTTTTTACTGGTGCGATCGCTGCGGGGTACTGGGTTATTCCTCACCTAATGACTACCGTTGCCAAAACTGAGAATAGCGAGTTATTTCTACTGACAGTAATTGCTCTATGTTTGGGTATAGCCCTAGTTACCGCTAGCTTGGGTTTATCAATTGAAATGGGTGCGTTTGTAGCAGGATTAACCATTGCTGAAATTGACTATGCCGATCAGGCATTAGCTAAGATGATCCCGCTAAGAGATACCTTTGCTAGTTTATTTTTCGCATCTATCGGCATGTTAATCAATCCCGTTACTCTCTGGCAAAACTTGGGTGTAATTATTGGTTTGGTCGTATTGGTGATGATCGGCAAGGCAGGGATTATTTTGCCGATCATTTGGAAATTTGGTTATTCTTTCAAAACGGCTGTCATAAGTAGCTTAGGTTTAAATCAAATTGGTGAATTCTCTTTTGTCTTAGCAGCATTAGGGGAAAGATTGGGATTGATTAACCAAGAACAATACGATCTATTAATTGGGACAACGGCGATTACTCTGGTATTGACTCCGATTAGTATGAAACTTGCACCAGAGATAGCTCAAAGATTAGCTACTACTCCTATAATTGCTGAGTTATTAAAACAACGACAAAATAAAGGTGTATCTATTCCGCAAACTATTTGTGACCATGTTGTTGTAGCAGGTTATGGCAGAGTGGGACAAGTCTTAGTTAGGGTATTACGCGATCGCCATTACACTGTCTTAGTCATTGAAAATAGTGAAGCTGCTGTTCGGAGTTTACGCCAGGCGAAAATTCCCTATATCTTTGGTGACGCAGATTCTGAATTAGTTTTGGAAAAGGCGCACTTAGATAAGGCCAAGGCGATCGCGATCGCCCTTCCCGATCCTTCTAGTACCCGTATTTTACTCAAGCTAGTAACCAAAATTAATTCTCATCTTGATATAGTTGTTCGCTCTCACAGCGATAAAGAAATCGATCTATTAACTCAACTTGGTGCAGTAGAGGTAGTACAGCCAGAATTTGAAGCGGCGTTAGAAATGGGCAGGCAGATTTTAAGTACCTTGGGAGAAGATAAACAAAAAACAATTAACGTTATTCAAGAAATTCGTACAGATCGTTATCTTCGTGTCCGAGATTCTCCTTAGCTAACTACATTAGAATAACTTTCCGACTCTGATTGGGGTTTAGCAAAAATCATTCGTCCTGCGGAGGTTTGCAGAGAGGATGTGACTACTACCTGTAGTTCTCCACCAACACTGTCGCTACCTTCTTCAACCACTACCATTGTGCCGTCTTCGAGATAGCCAATACCCTGTTCGGGTTCTTTCCCTTGCTTGAGAATTTTTAGCTCTAAATAATCACCTGGAAGATATACAGGGCGAAGTGCGCGAGCTAGATCGTTGATATTGAGGATCTGAACTTTTTGCAGATTAGCTACTTTGCTTAAGTTGTAGTCATTAGTTAACAAAGTACCGCTTATTTCTTGCGCTAAATTTACCAACTTCGCATCAACTGTCTCGATCTCTTCATAATCCGCTTTGTTGATTACAATGCGATCGGGATAATTTTCTTGCATTTGGTTGAGGATATCCAGACCCCTTCTACCCCGAATGCGCTTCTGAGAATTGCTAGCATCCGCTAAGTTCTGTAATTCTTGCAGCACAAACTGAGGAATCAATACTTGTCCTTCCAGAAAGCCTGTTTTAAGTAGCTCTTCTACCCTCCCGTCGATAATGCAGCTAGTATCTAAAATCTTGGTTGGCATCGCTTCTAGAGTACCTTCTGCGACCAACATCGACTCAATACTATTAGGATTAATCAGGCGTAAAAAAGTTCGTCCGTGGGTATCAGCTAAACTAATCCCCAGATAGGAAAACATGACGCTACCAAGCACGGCAAAAGCTGGTTTAAAAAAGCTCAACTCTTTGGGAATTGGCAGCAGAAAGACTGGTGCTAAAGTCAAATTAGCTACCAATAAACCCATGACTAGACCGATCGCTCTGGTAATAATAACTTCAATCTTGGTTTGACGAATTTGATTTTCCAAACGCCGATAGGTAGTTTGGACTGCAACCCCTACACCCAAACCGATAATGGCAGCAAATCCTGCAATCACAAACCGCAAAGCTTCAATGTTAGATACCCCTTCCAAGATATCTTGAGGTAGCAACTGTAACCCATCGAATCCGATGTTTACTGCTGCAATAATGCAAATGATAATTATGATGGCATCAACCATTGTTTTAGTTGAATAAAATGATTTAGATATATTTCTTCTTTACTGTAATAAATTCTGAGGGATTATGTGCAAAACAATGGGAGTTCTTAATATTGGTCTAATCTATTAGTCTGATTATGATTAGCCAAAATTTCAGACGCAGAACATATTAACCAAAAAATTGAACAGTTTTGCCAGAAAAATTACTCAAATTAATTTCTGGTTAAGTACAGAAAATTGCTGAATGACTATGGATAAATGATCCCAAAACTACTGTTAGCAGCTTGGTAGCAAACTTAAAATACCTATTTGCCAAACTTTATTTTATTCCTTTGAACTGTTGTAAATCTTTGAATATTATCCTGGGCGGTTTTTAATGTAGCAAAATTGATTGTGCGCTAGAAAACTTTTTCTATATTAAAGCAGACTCAGCGTCTAAAATTAGTAAAAGTTTTGATGAGTTAGTTAAGATTGGGGTATAAATTGTCCAATTAAAAATGACTCATACAAGATCGTCTAAAAACGATGATTTAGCATATACTTGTTCGAAAATAATTCCTACTGCCGCCTATATACATATTCCCTTTTGTCGTCGCCGTTGCTATTATTGCGATTTTCCCATTTCGGTAGTGGGCAAAGGTAAATCGACGTTGACAATGGTTGAAGATTATCTTGCTGCTTTAATTAAAGAGATTCAGTTAACTCATCCTCTACAACAACCTTTAACCACAGTTTTTTTTGGTGGAGGGACTCCTTCTTTACTTGATCCAAAACAGCTTGCGCGAATCATTCAGGCGATCGCTTTACAGTTTGGTATTGCCAGTAATGCAGAAATCTCGATGGAAATCGATCCAGGTACGTTTGATCGCGATCGCTTACTCGGATATTTAGCTGCTGGTGTCAATCGTTTTAGTCTAGGGGTACAGACTTTTGATGAAGAACTATTAAAAATCTGTGGGCGCTCTCATACCCGATCAGACGTGATGCAGGCAGTAGAGATAATTCAACAATTGGGCATTAAAAATTTTAGTTTAGATCTCATTTCAGGTTTACCCCAGCAAACTCTACAGCATTGTCAGACATCTTTACAAAAGGCGATCGCGATCGCGCCACAGCACCTGTCTTGCTACGATTTGGTACTTGAACCCGTTACTGCTTTTGGCAAACAGTATCAGCCAGGAGAAACTCCCCTACCTAATGATGATGATACCGCCATGATGTATCGGTTAACCCAGCAAACTCTCACTGCTGCGGGATATGAGCATTACGAGATCTCTAATTATGCTCAATCTAGTTATCAATGTCGCCACAACCGAGTTTATTGGGAGAACAAACCTTATTATGGTTTTGGCATGGGTGCAGCTAGCTATGTTGCAGGACAAAGATTTAGCCGTCCGCGCACCCGTAAAGAATACTATGCTTGGTTAGAAGCAGGGGCAGTTATTGACGTGCCAGAGACATCGCCAACAGACTATTTATTAGAGACTTTGATGTTGGGTTTACGTCTAGCTTCAGGGGTTCATTTAGAGCAGTTTAGCCCACAGGTTCAACAGGCAATTTTGTCTGCTATTAAGCCTTATTTACAGCAAGGATGGGTAAAAATTATTGTTAAGGATAATCAATCAGGTAAACGTAAACTACGCCTAAGCGATCCTGAAGGATTTTTATTTTCTAATCCGATTCTTGCTACTTTATTTGAGAAATTTGCCTGAAATCTGGTTTTAACAATGTTTGTCAAAAGTAACATGAGACTTAGTTATTGACTTTTGACTTGTGAACAACTTGGGCTAAAAGCGATCGCCTATATCGAAAATAAATTTTGTCTCCCCTTCGTCATTGAGGGCAAATTCTGTCCGTACTGTACCAATAGGAGTTAAAGCACGTAGCCCTAAACCATAACCGAAGCCGTTTCCAGGACGATTACGCACAATAGCGGGTTGACCAATCACCGCATCTGCTGAACCTAAGTCGTTAGTGTAGTCCAGAAAAAATGTTCCCCCGAGATCGATCTCGGTTTTAAATGCATTAACGGTCAAAATCGGGTAACGGTATTCTATTGTTCCCTGAACAAAACTACGAGCCGTGCTAATTTCACTTGCGCCATAACCCCGCACTAGACTAGAACCACCTAAGATAAAAGATTCATAGGGAACAGCATCTCCCAAAATTGTACCTGTTTGAAGATTGAGAACTAGAGTTTTTGCCCCTTTACTAAACCCAAACAAAGGCAAAGGAAAATAATGAGTATAGTTAGCAGCCAAACGATTAGCCAAAATACTGGCATCACCAATCGGTAAATACTGATCGCTACCAAACTGAAACTTATAACCACGAGTCGGATTGCGGGGATTATCCGCGCGATTTAAAACAGTGGCGAAGTTGAGAGTTAGTAAATCGTCTTGTCCATTATCACTCACGGTAAGGCGATTACCTAGAGCATCCTGAGATTCAATATTAGCCGAAAATACCCCGTCCCTGACAGACACTCGCTGGTAAGAAATTCCTACTGCACTTTGCCAATCTTTAGCCAAGGACTGAAAATACTCTACTCCACCGCCAAAACGATGCACTACAGGATCTGTGCCATTATCTAGATTTATCTCAGGGTTACCCTCATCATATTCTGCCTCTATGCCCCTGCGATTATATAGGTTGATGCCAAAACCGCGATCATACCTAAGAAATTTTCGATATCCAAGATTAAACCCGAAAGCTTCTGTGCCACCTTCCACACCTAGACTAACTCCCTGATTACTTCCTCCAAGGTTAAGCAGTCCAATCTGTACTCCAGTCGTAAAACCACTGCTACTATCCGACAGTGCCTGAACTGTAAGTGGTCTAACCGATCCCTGTAAGGCTGTTGGTGGGGGGAGAGTGAGGTCAAAACCAATCGACAGATTGCTATTTTCCTCTATAGCGATCGCCATAATTACCTGATTAGCGCCTACTTTTTCGAGGCTAAGACTGGCGCGATTAACAATAACTAAGTTGAAAATTCTTTGTAAACCTGATTGAGCTAAATCTTCTCGATAAATATCTCCTGGCTGTAATTTAAATTCTTGAGTAATAATTTCTGGCTTAGTTTTACTTTGAATTAAATTACCTTCTGCATCGACAAAAAGCACTACAATATCGGTAATAATTTCTTGATTACCAACAGGAACAACTACTTTATCCTTAACTTTTTGCCATGAAAATATAGGAGTTTTTGCTCGTTGCTTTGGCTTTTTAATGAAACTATTTGTTTCGACTGCAATTAATTGTTGATTGTCGAAACTAGGATTAAATTGAGCAATAACATTATAATCTATCAAAATCTAAAAATAATAATCATATTGCCATAATCAAGACTAAATTTCAAATAGCGATTTGAAACACAATAACAATCTTATAGTGAAATTGAAATATTTAAGATTTTTTAAATATTAGTTTTCAAACATTAAAACCAGAGGTCAAAACTTTTGAGCGGGAAAAGGAACGGGATTAATAACTACAGAAACCGCAGGATTTGACTTAAGTAAAACTAAAAAATCCTGTACTCCAGGAATATAATCAATGATGTGAAAGTATGAGCCAAAAACTCTAATTACTTCGGCACGAGTTTGAATTACATCCCAGCCAGAACCACCCAGGCGGGTAGAATAGGTAGCATTAGAATCTTTAGAAGTTAAGGTAAAGCTACCTTCAGTTTCTAATTCTTGTAGTTGCTGATTACCTAACAATGTTGAGGCGTGAAATTTACCTAATACTGAACAGATGAAGATTCCACCAGGACGTAAAATTCTTTGCATTTCTGCTAACCATAATTCTTGAGTATTTAAAGGAATATGAGTAAATACGGAAGAGGCTAACATTAGGTCAAATGAGTTATCTTCAGCAAAAGCAAGCGGTGGCTTTAGTTCGTTGCGATAAAACTCAATTTCAGGAAGATTTTGCTGACACCATTCAATCATTTCAGGATTCACATCTGAACCTACAAGCCTGACTCCTTCAATACAGCGAAAATGCCTTAATAATCGGGCTGTACCACAGCCTAATTCATAAATTGAACCAATTGTTCTTGGGTTAATCGAAAAATGCTCTAGAATCTGGAATAAACGTAAAATTTCCCAATATCCAGTTTCAAAATAAACATCGTTATTACTTTGCCTGTCTAGTTCTTGCTCATTGAAAGCAGCGGTTTTAGCAATCAATTCTTTCGGTGGGGCAAAACCTGAATCGACTAAACGGTAATTAAGTTCTAACTTTTCTTGAGTATATTTTTGAAACCGCTTTTCTTCTCTTTGACGTTTGATGCTATAAATAGTAGATTTTGGTAGTAATGTTTTGGCTATTTCACGAGCGATTTTTAGCATATAAATTTATCAAATTTATCGAGGCTAATTTTGCAGGTCAACTTATTATAAAATCAGAAAGCTTCAAATCTAATATATTGATAATAATAAAGCAATAATGAGTAGAGAAAATAGGGCGCTATTCATAACGTCCCTATTGTGCAGTATTTATTTGTGAAAAAATTGGTAATTTGTAATCAATTAACAGGATTTAAACTATCGTCGAACTATGCAGCGCGACGGGTTAGTAGACCCCAGATAAAGATTAACAACATTGCACCCACCACGGCAGTAATAATGCCTGGAAGACTAAATGCGGTTGTGCCGACCCCCAGCAAGGTTTGTCCAACATATCCCCCAACTAAAGCGCCTAAAATACCTAAACCGATAGTTGCGATAATGCCACCGCCTTGATTACCAGGATAAATTAATTTTGCTAAAGCTCCTGCGATTAAACCTAATACTACCCAAGCTAAAATACCCATGTCTTGCTCCTAGATTTCTAAATAATTTATGTAAGTAATTTGTTATTAATAATATATATATTTTCAACTTAGACTTCTTCTATCTAAATACATACATTTACATAGATTAGCTATCTATCTAAAGAAGGATAGTCAGTAGACCGGTGTGATTAAATATAAAACGGTGATGACAGGTAAGTAACTAGGCATAATTAATTTAAACACTGATGTGAGGTAGTGGAGTACTGGCGATAGGGGAGAAAAATAAGAATCCATTATTTTATATTTAACTCCACCCACCTACTTAATTTAAAATTTCATTATTTAAATTTAATTTGCTAAAAATTGAGCCTTGTTTTGCCTAAAATCGCTATAAAGACGTAAAAAGAACCATGCTTTATTTTTTGGTGGTTAATTATAACTCTAGTGAGTTGATTCGCCGTTTAGTTAATTCATTAAGCGTTCATTCTTCTGGAGAATATCAAATAATTATTATTAATAATTCTCTTGGTGATCGAAAAATTTTCCAGCTTCAAAGTGAGAAGGTAAAAGTAATTGAGGCTCAAGATAATCTTGGCTTTGGTAAAGCCTGTAATTTGGGTTTAAATTGGATTTATGCTCAAAATAGCCAAGCAGTTGTCTGGTTAATTAATCCTGATGCCTATTTTGATTCAGCATTAGTCGATTTAGATCCAGGTAGATCTCCAACTAGCCTGGCGATCGCTTTTTTTACTCAGCACCCTGAAATATCAATCTTAGGTACAATCGTCTACAATTGTACAGGTGAAATAACCACAGCGGGGGGAACATTTACTCCTGGTACTGCTGCTTTAGCAACTTTAGATTCACTGCCTAAATTAACAGAAGACTATTTTCATACCGACTGGGTAAGTGGCTGTAGTTTACTACTCAATCTGGCTAACTTTCCTCAATGTCCCAGTTTTGATCCTCGTTATTTTTTGTATTACGAAGATTTAGATTTTTGCCTTCGTTATGGTCAACAAGGGCATAAAATTGCTGTAACCTCCTTGCTCAAAGTTTTTCATGACACTTCTGCCATTAGCGATCGCAATTTATTGACTAAATATCAACACGTAACCAAAAGCTATCTAATTCATATTGAAAAACATGGCAGTTTAGCTACTTTTGTTTTAATTAATATTCGTATGTCTTTAAATACGCTCAGGCTCTTAATATTCAAGCCACAGCAAGGTTTAGGCAAACTAATCGGCATTTATAGTTATTGGCAGACAAGATTATCGCAATAGGATAAAAGGGAAAATTGATCCTAAATCCTGTTTGTATAGGTGGTTTATCTATTTTTCAAATCAGAAGTCACAGTTAATTTTAATTTGTCCTACCTACTTAATTTAATATTGGTTTAATATTGATTGAAAAACTCTTGCTCATAGAGATGCTTGACAATGGTTGCATCGGTTAGATTGTATTGCAAGGGAGTAATGGTAATATAGCGATCGCGAATTGCCTGTACATCAGTCAAAATATGCGGTGGCAGATTAATATCCTCTGGTTGTTCAATATCTTCCACAATTTCTCCTTCCAACCAGTAATAACTTTTGCCACGGGGATCTAATCGTTGCTCAAACTTTTCAATATAGCGCCGTAAACCTTGACGAGTGACTAATACCCCCGCTATCTCTGAAGCTGCTACCGCAGGAATATTAACGCTGAGTAATGGAGGTTTGGGATAATTATTGGTCAACTGAGATAGTAATTTGACGGCAAAATCGGCTGCTGGCTGAAACTCCAAAGAGGAAAAACTGGTAAGACTAAATGCCACACTAGTAATGCCTTCTAAGACTCCTTCCATCGCCGCCGATACCGTACCTGAATACAAAACATCCGTACCCAGATTGGGTCCATGGTTAATTCCTGAAAAAACGAAATCGGGGCGGGTTGCTAAAACTGCACTGAGAGCAAATTTAACACAGTCTGCGGGAGTTCCCGAACATGACCAGGCAACCACAGATCGATCAAACACTGACTCAACTTCTTTTGCTCTAATTGGTTGATGTAGTGTTAAACCATGTCCTGTGGCCGAACGCTCGCGATCTGGACAGACCACCGTTACCTGATGACCAGCTTGAGCTAAAGTATTTGCTAGAGTACGTATCCCTAAAGCAAAAATACCGTCATCGTTACTAATCAAGATATTGCTCATCAATTACCCGCTCGATTAAAATTGGTTATTGCTACAAACCATACCAAAAAATAGCTTGAACAAATCTAACGCTGGTGATTGAATTAAATATATTAGTTGCTGATTAGACTGTTACCCTAGGATAAACTTTGAATGACAATATGACGATCTTGGTCAAAATAAACCAAATTTTGCTCTTGAAAATCTCCTAATATTCTCGTAACCGTGACTCTGGTGGTGTGAATAGCCTCTGCCAGATGCTGATGAGTAAACCTAACGGGCAAACGAATACCGTCCTCCATCGATTGTCCAATCTCTTGTTTGAGGAATAAAAGTAAATCTTTTAAGCGATCCTCAACTTTGCTAGTGGCGATAATAGTCAATAATTGCTGTGACTTGAGCAAGCGATCGCTAAACTGCGCTAAGAACTGCCTTGCCAACATCGGATATGCAAGCAGATCATGAGCAGAGTAACGCTTGGCATAAACATCTCCTAAAGCTAACGCACGATAAAGTGAAGGGTTTTCAGTAATATTACCGAAAACTCCATTTGCTGTAATCCAGCCTGAAATTATCTCTCCCCCATCTGGCTGAATCCTGCTCAACTGAACTACACCACGGTATACTTGCCAAATTTCTGAATTTTGAACATAAATTTCATCTCCTTTATGATAATGCTGCAACAGCAATTCTTTTTCTCTTGTTTTTAAGCTGGAGCTGCTTGTCTGGCTAAGTAACATAATTTTAAAGAGTTATTCTTCATTAACCATCTTAACGTTTAGTTTAGATAGTTAAAGTAAACATTGCGTGAAGAGAGGGTTAAGCTGAAAATGTGCTGTGTTGAGAATTATTTAGGTGAATTTTTAGTTTTCAATTTTAATTGGTGCTGTTCACTGGAAGAGGTGTTGGAAATCTGGCGAGATTTCTGCTTTAAATCGAGCAAAAACTGCATCCAGGCGATCGCTGGAAGATGATAGAAAGTGAAAATATCACCATAGGCTAATTGAGCATTTTGATGATGTTGCAAATGTCTTTCTGGGGTAGTAATAAACAGCAATCGGCAACAAAAAGCGATTCCTTTGGGGGTTTGCCAGTTAATAATGGAAACGTGTCGCCAAATTACATGTAATTCTCCCAGAATCAACGCCAAAATCGTTCCTGTTGGTGAAGTTTTCCAGGCGAAAGGAACAAAAATGAAGTATGGTAAAGCTCCTAAAAAGCCATCTAAAATTACTAACGGATTATGACTTAAAACCGCATAGTGAATAAAGCTGCGGTTTTTACCATGATGAACTAAAGTATGAAATTTGCCAAAAACGTGTTCGGGAACATGGTAGAAAAAAGTAGATAAGAAATCACCAATTAGTAGCAATAACATAGTAACAACAATAGTTTGCACAAAAAACATAGCTAACTCCATGGATACAGGTGTTAGCTTATTAGTTATTAGTTAAGAATATTTTATTAAATATTTAAACTATGATTGTTCCAGGATTAAATTGCATTTATTCCTGTTTCATTGGTTCTAATTCTAATTGTTTCATCAATATTTGAGACAAAAATTTTACCGTCGCCAATCTCTCCAGTACGTGCTGCTAAAGATATTTGCTCCACTGCCAAATCGGCTATTTCATCTTCAATAACGGCTTCTAGTTTAATTTTAGTTGTCAAATCAATTTTACGTTCCGTACCGCGGTAGCGAGTAGTCATGCCTTTTCTATGTCCATAGGCTTTAACTTCTGAAATTGACATCCCGATCACTCCTGCGGAGATCAAACGATACTTAACATCTTCCAGTTTATGAACATGAATGATAGCTTCAATTTTTTTCAAGTTACACCTCAAGGATCTAAGGTATGGATTTGTGGGTTTTGTGCCAAAAACCGTATTAATCACTAATGGCACTTAATTGAAACTATAGAATGCCGGGACGCAGACTTGAACTGCGGACACATGGATTTTCAATCCATTGCTCTACCACCTGAGCTATCCTGGCTTACGTTTTTTGGCGCTCAATTAATTTAACAGACTGAATGTCCAATTTGCAACCCCACGAGCAAAATAATTATGCTGCTTGTTATAGCTGAACAGATATTCACACTATAATAAATTAATAAAAGTAATCTACAAATGAGAACTAAAGCAATACTATGACAAACGCCACTGTAGTAAAATGCGATTGCGATCGCTGTAATTGCGAAATTTCTTTAGAGAATGCCATCAAAAAAAACGATCAATATTATTGTTGTGAAGCTTGCGCCAATGGGCATGTTGACGATCAAAGCTGTAAAATGTCAGACTGCAATTGCGGTTAGTTAGATTGAAAAATTCACAATAAAATAAACGGCGTTGGTAATTTGATGTATGACGTATAAAGTGTTTCGGTTCGTAGCTATTAGCTATTAGCTGTTAGCTTAAAAGCAAATGTGTATCAAGCAAATGAATCTAATTTTCATACCTTGATTCACCAACGCCAAATAAACATCTAAATGATGGAGATCTCAATCTTTCAGGCAAACATCATTAGTTAGAGCCTAACATTTGATGCAGCCTACTTTAAGCTAAAAACAAACTGAATTATTCGGGAATTAGTAATTAATAATTAGCAATCAGTAATTAATTATGTCGATTACACCAGATCAATACTTATCCCCTGAAGAATCAGCCGAGATCGATGCAGCGTTACTCTCTTCTAGCGAAAAGTTTCTTACTCGCCTGACTATTTCCTCCCAAAGGTTATTACAGTCGATTGCCCAAGATTACCAAATAGAAATTTCTCAATTAACTCACACCCAGATTATTCAATGGTTTGAGAATGATAGTAAAGTTAAACGAGAACAGGGAGATAATGCAGGAACTTTACAATGGTAGACAAACCAAGCAACACAAACAGGATTTCGTAGTCGCGCGCTAGGGAAAGTAACTTACTTGTAGAAAAAATGTATTTTTTAGCTGTTCAAGAATTTTATCTAGCAGAATTAGCATAGATGGCTATCTGGGATCGATTGCGTAGATTTAGTCGGTTGAGAATATGGGTCACATGAGTTTTGACTGTACCTTCAGCAATATAAAGTTTTTGTGCTATTTCCCGATTAGTACAGCCAGTACCAACCAGATTTAATACCTCGATTTCTCTGGGAGTTAACTCTTCTAGTTCTGGTCTATCTGTTTCAGTTTCAGTTGCGCTGGAATCTAAGACCCCATCCAGCATTTTTTCCATCAGTCCAGGTGCCATTTGGCTATATCCTCGGTATACTAGCCTAATCGACTGAGCCAATTCGTCAACAGGCATGTCTTTGAGTAGATATCCTTTCGCCCCCGCTTTGATCGCCTGAGCAATATAGTCATCTTCATCAAAAGTGCTGACAACTAAAACTTTGGTATCGGTAAATTTTTGACCAATAATTCTTGTTGCTTCTCTGCCATCCATAATAGGCATTCTAATATCCATTAAGACAACATCTGGTTGGAGAGCCTCTACTTGTTGAACAGCGATGCAACCATTATTGGCAATTCCTACTACCTCTATATCTGGCTCTAGATTTAACATTGTCTTTAATCCTTGGCAAACCAGTTCTTGATCGTCTACGAGTAAAAGGCGAATCATGATAATTAACTCCAGAGTTGTAATGTCGACAAGATTTAATTGTGATAATTTTATAATCGGGTATATCTAGCTTAGGAAAGTTGTTATGAATTTATGCAGTTAAGTATTTGTGCTTAAAACATTCAAGATAATAGTTGAATAATAGTATGGTTATATTTAACTTAAAATTCAAACTATCATAAGTTCAAGCTTAATTATTTTTCAACCACTCAACCTCATAAAACTCATCTAAAACCTCATTAATTTTTATTTAAAATCTTTAATCAAACTGGTTCAGCCGATATGCATTTAAACTGCATTTTATTAAACTAGACAATCCCTTTCCTCCACAGAAGTTCTAAAGGATATATCTAAAGCTTTATCCTTTAGAACTTCCATCACAGATAAACCTGCGTAAATTAATTGAAATGACTGTCGCTTATTTAACTCTTAATGCTGACTGATCTTGAGTCTCATTATTAACCTTGATTATTTGAGATTCTAAAATTCGGTTGAGCCACCTGGTCAAATATTTGCGATTAGCTAGCTTTTCTTCGGGGTCATTGGTATCAAGAGGATGGGGGGCTAATCCTTTGACAGCAGCGGTAGTGACGCAAAACATTGATTTTTGAAAACTTTCGCAAATTTGTACCCGTAAATCTCCTAGTCCACGGACACTTTTGACCTGATAAAGTTGGCGGAGATAATCTGGGAGAAAATGGCGCATATCCTGCATTAATAAGGTTGGGGGAATGCCAGCGCCCCCGATAGGCAGAGGATCGGCATAGAGCGCTCCGTAGTTAAACATACCTAGATCGTAAGGAATTTCGTAGGCTTGAGCATTATAAGAAACAGTTCCCGCAAAAGGAGTGCCACGAAAAAAGATCGCCTCTATGTAAGGAACACCAGTATCCATTAAAAAAGTTAATCCTGCTGATTTGGGGATAATGTTGTATTCTTGACCCCGTAAATGAACTGTATAGGTAATTGGGAGGGCTGCATCGGCAACTAAACCATCAAGCACAAACTGCACTACATCTGGAATGGATTTAACTTTTCCTTTCTCATAACTATCAGACAAATTAATAAAGATATCGCTCATTACCCGCCAAAACTGACCCAATGCACTGTAATAAGCCATTTGACGCATTTGCTCGCACATAAAGTCAGGAAATGCTTTGTGGAGCGCCAACATCAATGGATTGTAGCGATGGTAGGCTTTAATCAGGCGTTCTGTTTCTGTGGCAAATTCCGGCGTATCAAGATAGGCATCGACACCCCCACCACCATGCCAAAACATTGCTTTCATACAATATTCAGCATATTCGTAGTTTAGGCGATCGTGAGCAATAAATTTAGCTATGGTATTGGCATTTACCTTGCCGTTGAAATATTTAAAGAAGGGAAACAGCTTCAAAAATTGAGTATCAGCAATATAGTTTAAATTGACGGAATAAGCATCCAAAACTACCCCATAGCTTTTGAGTATGCCCACAACTTCAATCAAGTTCTGTGGAGAATCGTCAAGTAATGCAGATCCTTGTTCGAGTCTAGTAATGTACTCCTCGACCAGCAAGGATTTAGAGCTTTTGGAGATACGAGCCATGGTTATTGATCTAAACAGTATTGAATTGAAGATTTAAGATTGAGAATTTTAAATTAGATTAAAAACACTAATAGCTTAACTACCTGGCAAAAGTGCGATCGCCTGAACCTCGCTCCAGTGAGTCACCCAGTCTGGCTTAAGACCAAAAGCGATGATCAGCAGTAGTAAGACAAAGGCAGGAGCATGTTCTTTCCACTTTACAGGGGGAATCTGCGCTAGTCCTTCAGTCAAACGACCAAAAAACACTTTGTTGATTACCAACAGGAAATATACGGCGGTCAAACCCGTTGCCACTAAGCAAAGTAGAGTTGGGATGGGAAAAATTGGAAAACTGCCTCGAAACACGAGAAATTCGGAGATAAAACCCACCATGCCTGGCAATCCAGAACTTGCCATGACCCCCAAAATCATCATGCCTCCCGTAACAGGAAGTCCTTTTTCTGGGTTGAGCAAACCCCTAAGAAAGTCAACATCTCGTGAACCTGTCTTTTTATAGACCATCCCTACCAAGAGAAACAGAAAAGCAGAGATTAAGCCATGACTCACCATTTGAAATATAGCAGCGCTCATACTGAGACGAGTTGTAGCGCTGGCTGCCAGGAGGATATAACCCATGTGAGATACGGAAGAATAAGCTACTACTTTTTTCATATCTTTTTGCGCGATCGCACAAGAAGCTCCATACAAAGCACTAATGGCAGCTAAAATCGCTAACCAAGGGGCAAGATATAACCAACCATCAAAGAATAAACCAACAGCAAAACGCAAGAGTGCATAAGTACCTAGCTTTAAAAGTACTCCTGCTAGTAAGACAGAAATTGGAGTAGATGCTTGAACATGAGCATCAGGCAACCAAGTATGGAAAGGAAAAATCGGAATTTTAATGAAAATCCCGACCAGTAAGGGCGCGAGGAGTAATAGCTGAGTGGCTAAAGGGAGATGATGCGATCGCAAAAATAGATAGTCGAAATTGTTCGCCTCTGTTACCCAAACTAGCCCCAAAAAAGAAGCTAAGACCAAAATTCCTGAAAGAGCAGTATAGAGCAGAAATTTCATAGCTGCATAACCTCTTTTAGGACCACCCCAGATCGCAATTAAGAAATAAAGAGGGACAATTTCTAGTTCATAAAACAGAAAAAATAACAGCAAGTCTTGAGCTAAAAATGCCCCAGCAGCACCACCACTGAGTAGCAGCAACATTGCGTAGTATAGTTTAGGTCGCTGAATCTGAGGATTGGTGCTAGAGATGGCAATTAGGGTCAAAAAACTGTTGAGCAGCACCAGAGGAAAAGAAAGACCATCAATTCCTAAGTGATAGTTTAAGCCAATCCAGTCAATCCAGGCTATGTCCTCAACAAACTGAAAACCATTGTGCTGAAAATCAAACTGAAAAGCCAGAATTAGATTAACAGCTAAAACGCTGAGGGCTGTAGCAATCGCCAGATTACGAGGACTATTACCTTTTGCAGGTAGTAAACCAATGATAGCTGCACTCAAGCAAGGAATTAAAATTAAAGCACTAAGCATGATGCTGTCTCAAAGAATTTAATAAAATCAATTTAAAATTGCAGTTTAAAGCTAATTAGTATGAGAACTGTTACATCATGGACGACCAATAATTTGTAACCAATGACCAGTGACCATTGATCATCGACCACAACAGCAATCCTACAGCAATGACGATCGTGGCAATGTAAAACTGAGATTGTCCAGAAGTGTTGTACTTGAGAGCATTACTACTAAAAATAGTGGCTAAACTAACAAAATTAACCGCTCCATCTACTATGTAACGGTCTAGCCAAGAGGTTAATTTAGCCAGATTGGATACCGCAGCAATAACCGTCAGCTCATATAGCTTGTCGATATAAAAATCATAAGCCAATAAATCTTGGAAAAAGCGCAAAGTAAGGTTGCTCGATCGCGCCCAGGCTTTACGAACCTTGATCGTCGAACCGATAATGCACCCCAACGCACCAGAGACAATTAATAAAGGTGTTGCATACTGGGTAATCAATTCTGGCTGCGCTAGCACCAAAGGTCTATTGGGACTTAACCACAGCGGCCACTCTATAGGAGCAAAGGCGATAATTAAAGTAACCATCATCAGAGATACCATCGGCACTGACATTTGCCAGGGAACTTCAGGCGCACGACGACTTTTGACTTTAGGTGGACCCAGAAAAATAACTCTAAATAGTCGCGTTAGGTTAATCGCGGAAAAAACATTAACAAACATGACCAGTAGCAGTAGCCACCAATCTACATCCCAAGAGCCACTAAACCAACGATGATATGTCCAGAACATTCCTAAAGGAGAAAAAGCAATTAGTCCTGCTGCACCAACCAGAAAAGATAGACTAGTGGCGGGCATTCTTGACCATAAGCCACCCATTTCCGTAACGTTTTGATTATTGGTGGTTAAAATAACTGACCCCGCACTCATAAATAGTAGTGCTTTAGCGATCGCATGACTAAACAAGAGTAAGAAAGCGATATCTACCTGTCTTAAACCTACGGCAATAAAGACCAAACCCATATAGGCGCTAGTGGAGTGAGACAAAGCTCGTTTGATATCTATTTGGGCGATCGCCATTAAAGATGTCCCAATGGCGGTAATTGACCCCACAATAATCAATCCGTAGGCAGAAACTGGAGAGAGGGTCGTCACAGGTTCTAACTTAATCAAAACATAAGCTCCCGCCGATACCACAATGGAATTCCGCATGATTCCTGCGGGATTAGGACCTTCCATAGCTTCATCAAGCCATAAATTTAGCGGAAATTGCGCGCATTTGCCGATTGGTCCAGCAATCAAAGCTAAACCTAGAAATGCCGCCACGGTAGAATCTAGCTGATTTACTTCTACCCACGTATCTAGCTGAGAAAAACTTAGTCCTTCTCCGTAAGTAGAAAGAGCTACTATGCCCATTAAAAGTAGAATATCGCCGACTCGCTTAGTCAAAAAAGCATCCCTAGCAGCAGTGACCACTAAAGGCTGGGCATACCAAAAACCTACTAGAAGATAGGTTGAAAGGGTTAAAGCTTCCAAAAGACAGTAGCTTAACAGCAAACCATCACTAATAGCCAAACCTGCTAATGCGGCTTCAAAAAACCCCATCAGGGCAAAAAAGCGTGCTAAAGACCAGTCTTTTTCCATATAGCCTAGGGCATATATCTGCACCAGCAGACTAATGCCTGCTACCACTTCCAATGCCCCAAAGCTGACAGGAGACAGTTCAAAGGACAGGGTTAAATCTAAATCTGCCACCTGTAGCCAATGAAAAACCAGCTGTTGTGCTGGTCTGCTCCAGATTAAATTGAAAATAATTGAGCTGTGGATAAAACCCACTATCGTCATGAGGATATTAATATATGCTGCTGGACGAGGTCCTGTTTGGCGCACAATGCCTAAAGACCAAGGCAAAGTTATTAATGCACCTATTAAGCTATATATAGGTATAATCCAAAAGTTTTCTAATAAAAAGTCGGTCATCCAAACTGTTTAATAATTTACTATGCCAAAATTTATAATGGTGAATCTTAAAACTGGCTACTGCTAATTCGTCTCAGGTCAAGCGTAAGATTGTTTTTTTCTTAAAAGCTTATTTTATCAGCTATTAGGTCGCTAATTTTTTTAAATTTAACCCCTACTTATTCTTGGTGCAGACTGTTACTTATAAATAAATTATAAAAAACACCATTACCACTAAGATGCACAATTAGCTATCAAATATTATGTTGCTTTTTAAAACAGGTATTAATTCTCATTAACAATCAAATTAAAAAATATAATCATGTTTTATATTGTCAAAGGAGTCATGGTTACTTATGCTTGATCATAGGAGTAAATAAATCAGCATGGGCTTGTTTGTTGCTACCCAATGATTTATTTTTTTAATGATGTGGTTTAGCAATCTTTATGTCCAACCTTGAAAGAAAAATAGTTAATTATACTGATACAGTTTGTAGTTTTCTAGGCATCATTTCAGGTTGGGTTGAGCAAGCCACATTGAGGAGTAGAGTCATAAAGCACGGCTAGTTGGCAAGGTCAAAGAGACCCCGCCTTAAAACGACGGGTCTTCCTCTGACTTCGTAAATTTCTTACCCCAACTGTCAGACATGTTTGTTGTGTGTATATTTGGTTTGAAGAGGAAAAAAAATGTCAATTGCGGTTGGAATGATTGAAACTCTGGGATTTCCAGCAGTAGTAGAGGCAGCCGATGCGATGGTGAAAGCAGCCCGTGTCACTCTAGTAGGATACGAAAAGATTGGTACAGGTCGCGTGACAGTAATTGTTCGCGGCGATGTATCTGAAGTCCAAGCTTCTGTAGCAGCAGGGATCGAAAATGTTAAAAGGGTCAATGGTGGTCAAGTGCTTTCTACTCACATCATTGCTCGTCCTCACGAAAACCTCGAATATGTGCTACCAATTCGCTACACCGAAGAAGTAGAACAATTTCGCTCCTACTAATCAGTTAGCAACTCAAATTAGTAATCACAATACTTAAAACACTTAGTCAATTTAGCAAAATGTAGCTAGTAAACTAAACTAGCTGTAAAGGAGAAAAAATTATGTCAATTGCAGTTGGAATGATCGAAACATTAGGTTTCCCAGCGGTGGTAGAAGCAGCCGATGCGATGGTGAAAGCAGCCCGTGTCACTCTAGTCGGATACGAAAAAATTGGCACAGGTCGTGTGACAGTAATCGTTCGTGGCGATGTGTCGGAAGTCCAGGCTTCCGTTGCCGCAGGTACAGAGAATGTAACTAGAGTAAATGGTGGTCAAGTATTGTCTACTCATATCATTGCTCGTCCTCACGAAAACCTCGAATATGTACTGCCGATTCGCTATACCGAAGAAGTAGAGCAGTTCCGCACCTATTAATAGATTATTAAAAAATTAATAGTAAATTAGGCAATTAAATGACCATGTTCCGCCAAGGCGGAACATTCTTAAAAAAAATCAGGAGAAAAAATTATGTCAATTGCAGTTGGAATGATCGAAACATTAGGTTTCCCAGCGGTGGTAGAAGCAGCAGATGCGATGGTAAAAGCAGCCCGTGTCACTCTAGTCGGATACGAAAAAATCGGTACAGGTCGCGTGACAGTAATCGTTCGTGGCGATGTGTCGGAAGTCCAGGCATCTGTATCAGCGGGTACTGAAAATGTTAGTCGAGTAAACGGTGGTCAAGTATTGTCTACTCATATCATTGCTCGCCCTCACGAAAACCTTGAATATGTACTGCCGATTCGCTACACCGAAGCTGTTGAGCAGTTTAGAGAAAGCGTTAATCCTCGTCCTTTAAGAAGACCATAAAATTAGTTTAGGCAACATGGTATGCAGATAGCTCAAGTTCGCGGCACGGTAGTTAGCACACATAAAGTTCCCAGTATGAGAGGGATTAAATTGCTTCTAGTCCAATATATTGATGAAGAGGGGCAGCTTCTGCCAAAATATGAAGTTGCTGGGGACTTAATTGGTGCTGGTGTGAGTGAATGGGTCTTAGTTAGTCGCGGTAGCGCGGCCAGAATTGAGGCAGGTCAAGAATCAAAACCCCTTGATGCTACCATCGTTGGCATTATTGATACGGTCAACGTCGAGCGCAATGCCCTGTACAGTAAAAAAGAAGCTGAAAGACTGTCATAAAGACAATTGGCATAAAATACAGTTATATCGACATCGATTTAATAGATAGTCATTTCGCGCGTTTCTTGGCTGACGAAACATCAGTAGGTTCGCTCGTAAAATTAGTTTTAGTTTAGGAGGAATTGAGACAATGGCAGCCCGCACCAAGGCGGCTCCCCCGACTCCGTGGTCAAACAATTTAGCAACACCCACAGTGGATAAGACTGCTTACGTGCATTCTTTCTCTCGTTTAATTGGTGATGTGCGAATTGGCGCGAACGTTTTTGTTGCTCCAGGTAGTTCTATTCGAGCCGATGAGGGAACGCCTTTTTTCATTGGAGAAAGCAGCAATATTCAAGATGGTGTTGTAATTCATGGTCTAGAACAGGGTCGAGTAGTTGGTGATGATAACCAAGAATACTCCGTCTGGATTGGCAAGAACACCTGCATTACCCATATGGCACTCATTCATGGGCCAGCTTACATTGGGGATGAATGCTTTATTGGTTTTCGCTCCACTGTGTTTAATGCCAAGGTGGGGAATGGCTGTATTATCATGATGCACGCCTTAATTCAAGATGTGGATATTCCTCCTGGGAAGTATGTTCCGTCAGGAGCAGTGATTGTCAATCAGCAACAGGCAGAACGCCTTCCAAATGTAATTGATAGCGATCGCGATTTTGCCAACCATGTAGTCGAAATTAATGAAGCTCTTTTAGCTGGGTATCGCTGTGCCGATGATGAGGCTTGCGTTAATCCTCAAGTATATAAAGTATCGAAAGGAACAGATGCAGCGCCCAATTACGATATTAATGACCAGAGTGAATATACAAATTCAGTAAGTAATATGAGTTTAAGTTCAGATATTAAAACCCAAGTGCGATCGCTGCTAGCGCAAGGCTGCATCATCAGCACCGAACATGCTAACCAACGTCGGTTTAAAACTAAATCATGGCTAACTGGCGAAAAAATTGAAAGCCGCAATGAAAGCCAAATAATGGCTGAATTGGATTCTGTACTCCGTGAATACCAAGGAGAATTCGTTAGATTAATTGGCGTAGACCCCAGAGCCAATAGAAGAGTAGTGGAGATGGTTGTTCAGCGACCAGGCGACAATCCAGGTGAAGGAACAGTCAGAAATGTTGCCAATCACAATAGAGGGCACAACCGCAGTGGCAGAAACCGCTCTAGCCAAAGTAATCATAGCGGCAGCCTCAACGGTGACGTTTCTCAACAGATCGATAGCTTGGTTTCCCAAGGCTGTAGTATTGGTATCGAGCGTGCTAGCAAACGTCGTTTTAAAACCAAATCCTGGCTAACGGTTGGGCAAGTTGCAGGTTCTAGCAACAAGGTATTTGATGCTATTGAGAAAACTATAGCGGAATATCCTAACGAATATGTTCGCATTGTTGCTGCTGATAACCATGTCAAAAGAAGAATGGCTGAAATAATTGTGCAGCGTCCTGGAGAAACTCCTGTACAGTCTTCTAGAAGTTATTCTGGCTCTAACTATAGCAATGGTAATGGTGGCAAAGCTAGTTACAGCAGTAACGGTAATAGCAGTAGTTTAGATTCAGAGGTAATTCAAGAAATTCGCTCTTTGCTGGCTGCTGGTTATCAAATTGGCTCAGAACACGCCGACAAACGACGTTTTAGAACCAAATCTTGGAAAAGCTGTTCTCCTATTGAAAGTAACCGCGAATCAAATGTTATTGCTGCCTTAGAAGATTGTTTAAAGGAACATTCTGGCGAATATGTGCGAATGTTGGGCATCGATTCTCAAGCTAGACGCAGGGTTGCTGAAACTATCATCCAAAGACCTGGTGATAATCCTCAAGCCAACGGCAAAGCCAATGGCAGCAGAAACGGTAATAGAAACGGTAATAGTAATGTCAAGGATCGAGGCTACTTTGTAGCTGACTATACTAACGACAATAGTAAAAATGGTCGTCCCGCTCACTATAACGACTTCAGTCAAAAACTTCTTAGTAACGAAGCTGTTCAAGAAGTACGCTCTTTGCTAGCTGCTGGCTATAAAATTGGCACAGAACACGCAGACAAAAGACGTTTTAAAACTAAATCTTGGCAAAGCTGCGCTCCTATGGATAGTCGCAATGAGTTGGATGTAGTTGCTTCTTTAAACGTTTGTTTAGCCGAACACCATGGTGAGTACGTCCGTTTGTTGGGAATCGATCCTAAAAGCAAAAGAAGAGTGGCAGAAACCATTATTCAGCGACCATAAGCCAATTTAGAGGTGGCGCGATCGCGATCGCGGGTTAGGAAGCGGTTACTGTCTAGATACATACCGCTCCAACCTTCATCAACAAATTTATTTTTCTCCATGATTTATCTCCCACCTCCACAACCTAGTTTAAATAAAGATATCCGCATAAGTGGCGATGTTGAGATTCATCCTACGGCATCTTTGGCTTCAGGCGTAATCTTACAAGCTGCGCCCGATCATAAAATTGTTGTAGGTGCAGATGCTTGCATTGGCATGGGAGCAATTATTAACGCGGCTCAAGGTTCGGTTAAAATAGGTAGTGGAGCGATTTTAGGTGCTGGAGTACTGATTATTGGAGCGAGTAAGATTGGGAGTAATTGTTGTATTGGTACTTCAACCACTATTTTTCAATCAGATGTAGCGGCAATGATTGTGGTTGAACCTGGCTCGATTATCGGTGATGGTTCTCGTCAGGCAGAAAAAAATAGCCATGAGCAATCAGAAACTCAATCAAGCAAAAATAGCAAAAATAGCAAAAACGCCAATCACATCGGGGTCAAGTCTAATAGCAAGTCTGATAGCGTAGATAAACCGAAGCATCAGTCAGTTCAAAATTCTAATTACGTTCCAGATTTACCTTCGGTTACTCCAGTTGAAACGGCAACTCAAAATCCTCTTAACCAGAATAAAAAACCGGTAGTCGGTCAGCTTTATATTAATGAACTTTTAATCACTCTCTTTCCTCACAATAAAACTCCTCATTCTGGTTCTCAAAGCCCATAAAATTCGCCTAAAGATCAAATATATGCCGAATCTACGAGAAATACTGACACATTTCTTTTGCCTTAGATAGCCGATACAAATAGTTATTTGTGTTGGTTTTTTTGTTTAAGCAACTATTAATCAAATTCAGAAGATATCTAATTAAAAATAGATGAGTAAAAATACTTATGGTCTTAAATTTAAGCTTCGACAGAGTATCTTGTAAGCAACCAAATAAAGAAAATATTAATAATTCTTAATTTTCGGGATTATCATGAAAAAATGATTAGTTTATTTTATGCTTTATAAAAAATAAACCAATCAAAACAGAGCTAAAAATACTGACCAAGTATTAACATTCATGATATTCTATGAAGATAAGAAATTACTGAAGAAAAATAGCTTACTCTGCTATTTATAGCAACGGTTTTTTTAAGACTGCAAAACATCTTTCTACTGATTTTTTTTAACGGTATTATAGAGTCACCTATTAATTTTTATCTGCCGATCTTGTGAGATCTAGATTTTAATGAATGGACTGGGGTTTGATCGGAGCAAGATTTAGTCTTAATTCAAAAACCTTCGCATGGTATGGCTATCAGTCTGCCGTAACGAGTGGCTCTATAGGGAAAGTAAAAATTAAGCGTTTTATTTATGGAGGAATGACCAAAGATGGCAACTAAGACAGGTGCTGGATTTAAGGCTGGTGTACAAGACTATCGACTAACTTACTACACCCCAGACTATACACCCAAGGATACAGACCTTTTGGCTTGTTTTCGGATGACACCCCAACCTGGTGTTCCTGCTGAAGAGTGTGCTGCTGCGGTAGCTGCAGAATCTTCTACTGGTACATGGACAACAGTATGGACAGATGGTTTAACCGATCTCGATCGCTATAAAGGTCGTTGTTATGAAGTTGAGCCTGTTCCTGGTGAAGATAATCAATACTTCTGTTTTGTTGCTTACCCCATGGACTTGTTTGAAGAAGGTTCTGTAACCAACATTCTAACTTCTTTGGTAGGTAACGTATTTGGCTTCAAAGCTTTACGGGCGCTACGTTTAGAGGATATTCGTTTCCCTGTAGCTTTACTTAAAACTTTCCAAGGACCTCCTCACGGGATAACTGTGGAAAGAGACTTGTTAAACAAATATGGTCGTCCTTTATTGGGTTGTACCATTAAGCCCAAGTTAGGTCTATCGGCTAAGAACTACGGTCGTGCAGTATATGAATGTCTTCGTGGTGGTCTAGATTTCACCAAAGATGATGAAAACATTAACTCACAGCCTTTCATGCGTTGGCGCGATCGCTTCTTATTTGTTCAAGAAGCCATTGAGAAATCTCAAGCGGAAACAAATGAAGTAAAAGGTCACTATTTAAACGTGACTGCTGCTACTTGTGAAGACATGATGGAACGTGCTGAGTTTGCCAAAGAAATTGGTACTCCTATCGTTATGCATGACTTCCTGACTGGTGGTTTTACTGCTAACACTACTTTGTCTAAATGGTGTCGTCGTAACGGTGTCTTACTCCACATTCACCGCGCAATGCACGCTGTAATTGACCGTCAAAGAAATCACGGTATTCACTTCCGCGTTTTGGCTAAATGTTTGCGTCTGTCTGGTGGTGACCACCTCCACTCAGGTACTGTGGTTGGTAAACTTGAAGGTGAACGCGATATCACTCTAGGTTTTGTTGACCAAATGCGTGAAGACTATGTAGAGGAAGATCGCTCTCGCGGTAACTTCTTCACTCAAGATTGGGCTTCTCTTCCTGGAGTCATGCCTGTCGCTTCTGGTGGTATCCACGTATGGCACATGCCTGCACTGGTGGAAATCTTTGGAGATGATTCTTGTCTTCAGTTTGGTGGTGGTACTTTAGGACACCCTTGGGGTAATGCCCCTGGTGCAACTGCTAACCGTGTTGCTTTAGAAGCTTGTGTTCAAGCTCGTAACGAAGGACGTAGCCTAGCTCGTGAAGGTAATGATGTTATCCGCGAAGCTTGTCGTTGGAGTCCTGAGTTGGCTGCTGCTTGTGAACTTTGGAAAGAAATCAAGTTCGAGTTTGATGCAGTAGATACTCTCTAAATTTAGAGCATAGTTTGTGAATAACAAGTAGTTGATTCTGGGATTAAAAATGAGGAACTAAATTGGATCGAGTTTAAAATCTCAGAATAACTATCAAAACTAAATGCAACCTCAAGATATTGCCAAAGAGACGGCAAAAGTTGTCCAAAACTATTTGACCTTTAAAGCGGTGCAGCTAGTTATTGCTCAATTGGCTGAAACTAATCCTCAAGAATCTATCTGGCTTAGACAGTATTCTTCGGGAGGAAAGTTGCGAGATGCCGAAACCTATATTCAGGAGATTATGTCCGAGCATAGAGGTAAAGAATTAGCTTTACGGATCATGACTGTACGCGCTGATATAGCAGAGCAAACTCTAGAATTTTTACCAGAAATGGTCACTGCTGGAATTAAAGAGAGTAATTTAGCCCATCGCCGTCATCTTTTGGAACGTCTTACTCAAACGTCTTCAGAAACAATAAATCAAGATGCTTCTGAGGCAACGGAAGAAACCGAAGATTCTGATTAGAACATATATACAGAAAAAGAAAACATGAAAACTTTACCTAAAGAGCGTCGTTACGAAACCCTTTCATTTTTACCACCTTTAACAGATCAGCAGATTGCCAAACAAATCGATTTTATGATCGATCAAGGTTATATTCCTGGTGTGGAATTTGAAAAAGATCCTACTCCTAAGCTGCATCACTGGACTTTATGGAAACTGCCTTTATTTGATGCTCGTAGTTCTCAAGAAGTATTAAACGAAGTGCGCGAGTGCCGTTCTGAATACTCTGACTGCTACATTCGAGTGGTTGGTTTTGACAACATCAAGCAATGTCAAACTGTTAGCTTTATTGTTTACAAACCTAACACCCAATCTCGTTATTAAGAAATAGAGAACTTAATTGTTAGTGATGTTTAGATGCTGGTGTATTTGACCAATCGCTAATAAAGAATTAGGGATGATTCTAGCTGTCGATGCTAGTGTCGTCCTTTTTTCTTGTGGTAGTAGCAGGAAAATTCTGAATTTAAGAAATTGCTATCCTTTTGCTAGACTAAATGGTGATAGTTTGCGATCGCCTTGAAAATATCTATCAATTGATCTGTTAAATTTTAACGCCACAAATATTTTGCTCAACTACTAACTAAACTATGCTTGCTAAACGAATCTTACCTTGTCTTGATGTAAATGCTGGGCGAGTGGTGAAAGGGGTTAATTTTGTCGATCTTAAAGATGCGGGAGATCCTGTAGAACTAGCTAAAGTGTACAATGACGCAGGAGCAGATGAACTAGTATTTCTAGATATTACTGCTACCCACGAAGATCGAGGAACAATTGTTGATGTCGTGTATCGCACTGCCGAACAAGTTTTTATTCCTTTGACTGTTGGTGGAGGAATTCAATCCTTAGAAAATATTAAAATTTTGTTACGAGCTGGTGCAGATAAGGTGAGCATTAACTCAGCAGCAGTTCGCCACCCAGAGTTAATTAATCGAGCCAGCGATCGCTTTGGCAAACAGTGTATTGTCGTCGCAATTGATGCTCGTAAACGGATCGATCCTCATAATCCTGGATGGGATGTCTATGTGCGTGGAGGACGGAAAAATACGGGCATAGATGCGATCGCCTGGGCCACAGAAATGGCTCAAAGAGGAGCTGGAGAATTACTCGTAACTAGTATGGACGCTGATGGAACTCAAGCAGGATATGATTTAAAACTGACTCGAACTATTGCCGAACAGGTGGAAATTCCAGTAATTGCCTCTGGTGGCGCGGGGAACTGCCAACATATCCTAGAAGCCTTTGAGGAGGGCAAAGCCGAAGCCGCTTTATTAGCATCCTTACTGCATTTTGGTCAGTTAAGCGTTCAAGAAATTAAATTATATTTACAGGAACATAAAATTCCCATCAGAATGATTTAAACTTCTAATCTTGAGCAAAGCTTAAATTAATTAGACTACTTATCAAAAACTAAAATTTGTATATTAAGATAGATACATGTTTACATTTCGTAAAGTATGCTGATTCCAATTCTCATATTTGATGTTGCCCTAGTGGCATGGTCGTTGCACTTAATGCAATCAGCTTTGGAACGGCAAGAATTTTCTCTAATGCTCGCTGGAACTTTAGTCGGGGCATCCGCAGCAGCCATGTTGGTAGTTTATTTTATCATCAACAGTTGTTTAGGTCGTCTTGTTTAAATTTATCTACAGTGAGTCAGATAAATGAATTGTGATAATATTGTCTTGTTAAGGGGGCATTAGCTCAGTTGGTAGAGTGCTTGCATGGCATGCAAGATGTCAGCGGTTCGAATCCGCTATGCTCCATCCTTGCCTTAAGGCTTACCATATAAACTTTTGGCAACTATAATAGCTCACTAAGCTATATGCCCAGTTTTAAGTTTAGTTATTGTGAGTTGGAAAAGGCGATCGCTCTTATGACTATTATGAAAACAGTGTTAAATGACTTAAAAGTATGAGCTTGTCTTCAATTGCTCCAATTCCACCTTACAAAGCATTAATCTTTGACTGTGACGGTACTCTAGCCGATACATTGCCTGTTCACTTCCAAACATGGTCGGCAGCGCTACAAGCAGTAGGAGCAGACATTTCTAAAGATTGGTACTACAAATACTGTGGCACTTCTGCCGAGGAGATGCTCCAAATCCTTAAAAACTTATTTGGGTATCAATTTGATTCGGCATCAGTCATTGCTAAAAGACAAAAGCACTATCAATCACTAATTAATACAGTAAAAGAAGTTCGAGCAGTTGCAGAAATTGTTCATAGTCATTACGGAAAAATGCCGATGGGGGTTGCTTCAGGTGGAGAAAGAATTGTACTTGAGGCGACACTTAACAATATCAGCTTACGCAAGTTTTTTGATGTTGTTGTGAGCATTGATGATGTGGAAAGAGGAAAACCTGAGCCAGATATATTCTTGCTTGCAGCTCAGAGATTGGGGGTTGCTCCTCAAGACTGTATTGTTTATGAAGATAGCGATGGAGGTTTAGAAGCAGCTCGTCGTGCAAGAATGCGATCAATTGATGTGCGTGTCCTGTTGCGACCTAAAATTTAAGAGACATAAGCAGTTCCAGATTGAGCGGCTAAATGTTAACGATTTGTATAAGAGCGATTAGGCTTACGCCTAGCCTTCGGATCGCTCAGTTTAAAGTTTAGTTGTTATGAGTTGGAAAAAGCGATAACTTTGTTAAGCTTCGCTAGCGCGTATCTTAAGGAACAGTTTGAAGTTGGGCGATCGCGGCATCATAATATGGCGCATCAGCGGACGGAATCGAGATTTTGGAGGGGATACAAAAACAGAAGGTGAATATAAAGAATCATTCGGGATAACATTCCACACAGGGGGATTATACAGAAAGTTTCCGTATAATAAATAGTTATACGGAATTCTTTCATAAAGAGATGGAGTGAATTTGTGAGAATCAAACTCCGCACAGCAGGTTTAGATGACCTTACCTTCATCTATGCGATTCGTCGAGATTCCATTCTTGGAGTTCCATCTGAGGCTAGTTTAAGTGATCGTCAGGCTTGGGCAGACAAGCGATCACCTAATTACTACCAAGATCGCATTACTGCTGGTCATGTCGTTATTGCCAGTTTTGAAGAAGACAATATCGGTTGGGGGAGTAGTTCCGACGATTGTATTACTGGACTATACGTTTGCTCATCATGGTGTCGCAGAGGTATTGGTCGTATAATTATGGACAGTCTTGAAATGGAAATCTTGAGACGTGGGTATACGTGCGCGAGACTAGGATCGAGTCCGGATGCTGTCAGCTTCTACACTAAGCTCGGTTATGAATCAGTTGGATTTCTGGATGAAGATAGAGCAGTTCCAATGAAGAAACATCTTAGAATAACTGACTCTAAATCTACGGCTGTATAACAAGCCTGTTGCAACGGGCAGTTTGAGAATCTTGGTTACAGTTCAAGGTTGTCTGCCGCCGTTGAACAGGGTCGTTAACAATTACTTAAGCGATCGCCTGTACCTAAATTCAGATTTAAATTTAAACCTGGTGATAAGGACTAGTTAGCTTGTCTAGTTGATTGACCAACAAACTGAGGAATAAGCCGACATCTGTGACTACACCGACTGACTCTACTGACCCGCGATCGCTTAACTTGGTGACCACCGCAGGATTAATATCCACACAGACCATTTTTACGCCCGCAGGGGTCATATTCCCCACGCCGATAGAGTGCAGCATGGTAGATAACATCAGGATCATGTCTGTTCCTTCTAAAAGTTGGGCATATTCTGACTGAGCCTTAATTAGATCCATTTGGGTATCGGGTAAAGGGCCATCATCGCGAATTGAACCAGCTAGGGCAAAGGGAATATTATGCTTAACGCACTCATACATAATGCCGTGGGTAATTACTCCCGCGTTAACTGCTTGAGCAATACTGCCGTAACGTCGTACTGTATTGATTACTTTTAAATGGTGGCGGTGTCCCCCACGCACAGGAGTGCCTTTTTGCATATCCACACCCAGGGAAGTACCCATCAGAGATTGTTCTATGTCATGAACGGCGATCGCATTTCCCCCTAGTAAGCCTTGAACATAACCGTCCCGTATCAAGCGAGAAAGGTGTTTTGCGCCTCCTGTATGGATGACCACAGGGCCTGCTGTCACGACAACTTTGCCACCGCGATCGCGAATTTGGCGTAGTTCCCAAGCGATCTGCTCAACTACTAATTCAACTCTCCTTTCACTAGATACCCCCGCACCCATGAAGCTAAATTCTTCTTTGGCTTTTAGTTCTCGATTGGACTTTTTCCGCACAGTACGAATCCCTTCTACGCCGACTACAACGCGATCGCCCTGCTTTAAATCCCTAAGAATGCGACATTCTGCTGTTACGCCATGGCTACCGTCACTAATGACAATTGCCCCATCCATGCGTTGCTTTTGGACTCGAATCCATTGACCACTAATCTTGACTTCGGTGGGATAGATATTGCTGACATAGAAGTCATCGGGGGCGACTCCATCGAGATCGCAGGTTTCCACGATCGCATTATCCACCTCCTGGTTAGCAGTAACCGCGCCCAGTTCAATCAACTGAGTCATGATTTTTTCCATCACTTCATGGTCAGGGGCTGATACGCGCACTTCTGCACTAGAGGTACTTTGTCTTTCTACACCCAGGTTAAAGTTCAAAACTTTAAAGCTACCGCCATTGTCTACTACCAGGTCTAGAGAACGATTCATAATCCCTGCATCCAAAAGATGTCCTTCCATGTGCAGTACACGGCTTTCTACGGGGGTACTGGCATGAACATCTGGCAATACAGGCTCATTAATTCTCAGGGTGAGACATTTAGCTGCACCACCAGCTTTGAGAAATTCAGTGAGAGGAGTTTCAATTACTTCAAAGCCAACATCAGCTAAACGTTGTTTAAGACTATCACTCGCCTTATTCATCACTACCGACTGCCCAACGTTGACAGAATTACAGGCAAAATTAATCGCATCTGTTTCGGCGATCGCAATACGCTTCTCGGCTGGGACACGTCCTTCGATGATGTGATTGGAATAGGAGTCAAACGCCCCAGGATAGTAAAGTAGATAGCCTCCTGACAGCGGACAGAAACAGGTGTCTAAATGGTAAAAGCGATCGTCAATTAAACGCAGGGATAAAACTTCAATATCTAACCACTTAGCTAGATAAGGATGAGAATCTAATTCAGAACGGAAACCATAGCCCGCCCATAACCATCGTCCTTCACGGTCGAGTAATGCATCTCCTGCACCTTCAAAGGGTAAGTCTTGAGGTAGTTCAAAGACGTTAAAACCATTGTCTTCAAACCACTGTTTAAAATAGGGTTCTTCTCCCTGACGTTCGGGATGGTAAAAACGACTAAGAACTGCATTATCTCCTAATACCAACCCCGCATTGGCGGTAAATACCATATCGGGAACACCTGGTTGTCCTTGAACTAGATCTACCTGGGCAATGTCATTCAGGACAAAATTTAGTTTTGACCATTGTTCTACCGCCTTGTCACGGGAAGATTTATGAATATTGCCTTCCATCCAAGGATTGATCACGTAGTCTACATCGTAGTGATCGGGAGCGCACATTAAGATGCGAATTGGTTCAGTCATATCGATTTTATGTGTGAGTAGGTAAAAAAGATCAAACAGTTTAAGAATTAAGCATTAGCTACCAGTGTATTGAGCAATCCAACCCCCAAATAAGAAAGCATTGTAAAACTTGGCGATCTGACTAAATCCAGCAGCCTCTAGCAGTTCGATGATTCTGGCTTCGGTGACAAAGTGGATTGAGTTACTAATAGAAGTCTGAAATTTGGCTTCTGCTTTGGTTCTAGTTTCATCATCTAACTGACTAAAATAAAGAACCTGCCAAGCTTTAGTAAATTGACTAAAGTAAGACGCTGATCGATCCCCATAAATATCGGCAAGGATAAATTTTGCGCCAGGCTTTAGACGTTGAGTAATGTCTTGTAATAGCTGTAATTTAGCTCCATCATCAGTCAGAAAATGCATCACTAACATTAGGGTAGCTGCATCCATCGGTTCGGTTTCAGGTAAGCTATTTACATAACCCGTATGTAAATTAACTCGCTTTTGTAACCCTTGAGCAGTAAGTTCTGCTTGAGCGATCGCCATCATCTCTGAGGCAGGATCGACACCCGTTAAGAACCATTCTGGATTAGGCTTTGAGTAATTAACCAACTCCATCCCCGTACCCGAACCAACAATCAACAGCCTTGCCGATTTACTGAGGCTAGTTTGTAATAAACTCTGTGTCATTCCATGGAGAGACTCATAGCCTGGAATCGATTTACGGATATCAAGATCGTATTGACTAGCGCGCTCGCGATCAAATTCAATTTTTGCCTCTGTCATATCTGTATCTTAGCCAAAATCGATTGCACGTTGGACTCTATCAGACCTGAATTATCCTACTATGAAAAGCGTCTGCTTAATGTATCTTAAGTCTCAATCATGTTAAGCAATGGTGACATCCAGCCGATCTCAACTAAGACTTTTAACTTTTGTTTTTAGGTGCTGTACGATGTTCACCAAAATATTTTTCACTACGATAACGCAGCCAAATTCTTAGCTGTTGGGGAATTTGCTCTTTTTGTTCTGGAGTCAAAGTATTGTAAAGGGCGATCGCTTTCTCTCTTTCCCCACGACAAGCAGCATTATTATGAGCATCCCAGTAACTCCTCGCTACTCGAATACGCCGACATACTTCCTTAACTAATGCTTTGCCCTTTAATTCTTTATTTTTATTTTTCTTAGCAACCATTATTTAGTTTCAAGGCAACTTAAGGCTATTCGGATAATGTAGATTTGATCTATTGCTATGGGGAAGTAGGGAATTAGGGAGGTAGGGAGATCATATGATTATTGCCCCAAGTCCCCAAGTCCACAAATCCCCAATCTTCTAGCGATAAACTTGAGCTAATGCAGCACTAATAACCAAAGAATCGGCACCTGATAAACAAGCCTTCTCGGTAATATAGCGTTTCCAGGCTTTTGTACCTGGCTGTTCGGCAAATAGCTGTAACATATGACGAGTAATCGAATTAAGTCTTATTCCCTTGCCCAGCCAATAGTCGATATAGGGTAACATCCCTTCAACAATTTCTGCTCGAGATTTGACGATCGCATCCTCGCCAAATATATCTCGATCTACCGTAGCAAAAAGATAAGGGCGATCGTAAGCAGCACGCCCAATCATGACCGCATCTACCGATTTCAAGTGCGCTTGAGTTTGCTCAATGTTAGTAATCCCACCATTAATTTCGATCCAGAGATGAGGAAAATCTTGCTTCAGACGATAGATATCTTCATAACGTAATGGGGGGACATCTCGGTTTTCCTTGGGACTCAAACCCTGTAGCCAAGCTTTACGAGCATGAACGCTAAAGTTAGTACAGCCAGCCTCAGACACAATCCGCACAAAGTTAACCATGTCTTCATAGCGATCGCATTCATCTACGCCAATCCGATGTTTAACCGTCACAGGAATACTAACCGCCTGCTGCATCGCCTCAACTGCTGTAGCAACTAATTCTGGTTGGGTCATTAAACAAGCGCCAAAATTACCGTTTTGCACTCTAGGGCTAGGGCAACCAACATTGAGATTTATGCCATCATAGCCCCAATCTGCGCCAATTTTGGCACATTCTGCTAACAAAGTGGGATTATCCCCCCCAATCTGCAACACTAAAGGTTTTTCTACGGCAGAAAAGTCTAGTAGCTTAGGGCGATCCCCGTGTAGAATTGCTTGAGCAGTAATCATCTCGGTATAGAGTAGAGTACGTCGAGTAATTTGGCGCACAAAGTAACGATAATGGCGATCGGTGCGATCCATCATCGGTGCAATACTTAGAGGTAAATTAATTTTGGTTTGATTATTTCGGCTACTGTTCATTGAGTAATTATGCTAAAAGCTTATAGCTATAAGATCGGCGATCGCTTCTAGAGCATCAATGATCTATATATCTATTATTGGTCTTTTTCATCACGCTAATAATGTGTGTCCCGCTATCCAAACAGCCATCTTCAGCACAAAAATCTAGCTCCCACCTAAGAAAGTTCGCCCATGCATCGGTAGTTAACATTTCCTCTAGCAATTCATGACGATTAAGACTCAAATAATTAGAAGCTGACATCGCCATAATTTCGCATTGATGGCTTTGGCATAATTGCTTTAACTCTTTTGCCCGATACATTTTAAGCTGATGTCCATTATTAGTGCTTCCATTAAGAAAGCCATTAGTATTCACTCGATCGACAAGTCGCGTAAAATTGGGGATTTCTGTTATGGCTTCAAATTTTGCTTGAGTTGTGCCAATCAAAGACATCACGCTGAGTAATAAATAGCCTTCAGGTTTTAATACTCGTAGCATTTCATTTAGAGCAATATTAGCTTGTTCCAAAACGTAGCTTAATGCACCGCCATAACAAACGACGACATCAAAGGTTGCTGCTTCAAACATGCTTAGGTCAATAATATCAAGCTGTACGCGCGAACTTACCGATGTTTCACTCTGATATTCCACAGCATATTTCTGGTTGAGTTTAAGCTGTTCAAAAGATATATCCCCAACCGTAATCAATGCACCTAGTTTGGCAAGTTCAATCGTAAATCGACCTGCACCTGCACCGACTTCCAACACCGAATCGCTTGTTTTGACGTACTTTTGCAGATAATGCTGGTGAATGTGAAATGAAACTAGTGCAGCAGGACTTTTGCTAAGTCGATCCCACTCTTGTTCGCCATAAGAATCGTAAAAAGCTGCAACTTGCACTGGATTATATTTCACAATCAATCAAGATAATTTTGTTTGATATCGCCATTTCCAATCAAAACCTATCACAATTTATTAGTGATTAAAAACCGCGATCGCAATTTCATAAGTAGTTCTATTGCAAAAAATTGCAAAAAATAGTGAGAAGACCTGCTTTTGGGGTTCTGTCCGTGTTTCGATCCCAAAAGCAGGTCTTTATAAAGTTCACTCCTCACCACATTTAAAATTCTTACCTATTAGCCCAATAAACTCTCTTAGAGGTGTAACAGTTTAATGATTGTCACTGCATATTTAGCAATGAGCAATTAATTAATTTTTTATTTACAATCCTCTTCTTTCAAAAAGAGGTAATTGCTCACTGTTGACTGTTGAATGACCAAAAGTTTAGCTGTCAGTGCAAGGTACTAATACTAATTAAACTGATTCTGGATAATTACTTGTTCTAAAATAGTCACTGCCTGCTCTATTTCGACTGCCGATACTACTAAAGGAGGAACAAAACGGAGTACCTTCGCCCCAGCAGGAGCAAGCAACAAACCTTTATCCATTGCTGCTTTAACTACCTGTATCGAAGTAAGATCGATATCTGAGCGTAATTCCAGACCGTTAATTAGACCCCAGCCACGAACTTCCGTAAATAAATGAGGGTATTTTTTGGCGATCGCTCTTAATCTCACCCGCAGTTGTTCTCCTCGCTGCTGAACGTTTTGGAGGATATTTTCCTCTGTCAAAGTTTGCAGCACAGCTAAAGCAGCAGCACAAGCAAAAGGATTTCCGCCAAAAGTACTGGCATGGTTGCCTGGCTCAAACGCAGCACAGGATTGTTTACAGAGCATTGCACCAATGGGAATACCACCTGCTAAACCTTTGGCGCTAGTCAAAATATCTGGTTCAATTCCTAAATTTTCATAACCCCAGAGTTTGCCGCTTCTACCAATGCCTACCTGTACCTCATCAAAAACCAGTAAAATACTATTTTCGTCGCAAATTTTACGTAGTTTCAGAAAATACTCCAAATCTCCAGGGCGCACTCCTCCTTCCCCTTGTAGAGGTTCGATCATAATTCCCACTACTCGACTCAAAGTACCTTCATCCAGGTCAGTAATGGCGTTTTCTACCGCAGTAATATCGTTATACGGTACGTAGGCAAAGCCAGGCATAAGAGGGCCAAAACCTTTTTGATATTTTTCTTGTCCTGTAGCGGTAACGGTTGCGAGGGTGCGCCCATGAAAGCTAGCTTTAGCAGTGAGAATAATCGGATTTTCTACCTTGTCTAAATAGGTATGGGCATATTTTCTGACTAGCTTAATTGCCGCTTCGTTAGCCTCCGCGCCGGAATTGCAGAAAAATACTTTGTCCATGCAGGAGTGATTAACTAACCATTCTGCTAGCTGCCCCTGTTCGGGAATATAATATAAATTTGAAACATGATGTAGCTTTTTGATTTGCTCGGTAACAGCTTTAATTAAGGCTGGATGAGCATGACCTAGAGTACAGGTGGCAATTCCAGCCACAAAGTCAAGATACTCTTTACCTTCGGTGTCCCAAAGACGGCAGCCTTCTCCTTTGTCGATGGCAATGGGAAAACGACCATAAGTTTGCATTACGCTCTGGTCAAAGCGATCGCGATCAAATTCAGTGATGTTTAAAGTAGTTAGAGAATTGTTAATGGCTGTAGATTGAATCACAAGATACCCTTGAATAAAGATTATTTTGACAGAATGATGTGTAAAAAGACGGTTATTATTTGATAAAACTAATCTAATGTGGTTTGATTTTAATTCCAATTTAATCTTAATGTAATTAATTTTGGGAAAAGAGTGTTATCAAATACAGCAGCGCTGAATATTGAATGTATAGTTACACTTTTGAGGAAAAGTATGGTCGTTTACGCCAGGAGTTAATCAGGGGAGGGGTAGTATTAGCTAGTATCGTACTGGTGGGTACTTTCTGGTTCTGGTTAGTTGAAAAGTGGACTTTTACTGAGTCAGCCTATATGACCATAATTACTCTATCTACGGTAGGGTTTTTGGAGGTGCATCCGTTAGGAGCAAGAGGGCGATTATTCACCATAGCTCTGATTTTAATGGGTTTATTCACCATTGGTTATATTGTCAATCGTTTTACTGAAGCCCTAATCCAAGGGTATTTTCAAGAAGGAATCAGACTGAGGCAGGAGAAGAGTTTGATTGAATCTCTAGATCAACACTATATAGTATGTGGTTTTGGGCGTACAGGTCGTCATGTTGCCAGCGAATTTTTTGCAGAAGGTATTCCCTTCGTTATTATTGACGACAATGTTGAAGAAGTTGAAGAAATTAAGCAGCTTGGCTATACGGTAATTTTAGGAGATGCAACTTTAGATGAATCATTAATTCGCGCTAGAATTGAATGTGCAAATTGTCTAGTCACCGCCTTGCCTTCAGATGCCCAGAATCTTTATACAGTGCTGTCAGCTAAGACCCTTAATCCACGGATTAGGGCGATCGCTCGTGCCAGTAATGAAGAAGCGGTTCAAAAACTCCAGCGTGCAGGAGCTGATGCGGTGGTTTCTCCCTACATTACGGGAGGAAAAAGACTAGCAGCAGCAGCATTAAGACCCCAGGTGATGGATTTTGTGGATGGGATTATTGCGGGGTCTAACAGTTCTTATTATATGGAAGAATTTTTAATTGACTCAGCAGCCTGTCCCTATGTTGGTCAAACCATTAGAGACGCTAAGTTACGCTCCCAGTCAGGGGCGCTAGTCTTGGCAATTCGTCGCTTTGACGGCAATTTAATTGCTGGGCCTGATGGAGATACGAAAATTCTCGAACGTGATGCCTTAATCTGCATGGGAACGGCAGACCAACTGCGAACCCTCAATAAAATTCTTGGTCCAATTAATCCTAATGCTGGGTTAAGACTACCGAAAAATCAATAGACAAGACTTTTTAAGCTTTTTTAGGCTTATTTTAGCTAGAGTAGAATTTTAATTCTTTGTCCTGTGTCATTAGATAATCTAGATAATCTGGTCGATAAATTAAATCCCTTGAAAACTAAGGCATTGTCTTTAGTTCATCAAGCTACCGAAAAAGCGTCCTCCGCCGACAATTATTTGATGGAGAGGATTGGTAACTCAATTGGTTCTTCCATAGCTGTTTGGTTGAACCAACATCCTTTGGTCGCATGGTTAGTTAGTCATCCTGTCATGGCTATGCTGATCAGTTTAGTTGCCATCATTTTGGTGGTTAGATTACTCCTCACAATTTACCGAGCGATCGCCAGCGCCATAGATCGTCTTTGGCTGGCAATATTGCGATCGCCTTTGCGGTTACTCAAATTTCTGTTTGGCTGGCAGCCAAAGCCCAAAACAATTACATCCAACACCACAGTAACTAACTACGAAGTAACCAGCGACTCTCAACAGCTTCAGGAAATCATGGCTCGTTTAGATCAAATTCAACAACAGCAGCAGGAAATAATTCGCGAGCTAGCACTCTTGAAACAACCGTTAACTATTGAACCACAGCATCTACAGTTAGTAGAAAAGAAAATCAGTAATCAGTAAAATTAATCATTACTTATCTTTAAGAAAAATTTGATAACCAATTCCTGCAATAATTCCTGCCAGGATTAAATAGGTAATCCACATCCCGATTAAAAAGCCCACTCTAATCATGGCAATTCCCGCCACCACGAACCCAACAAATTTAGCAAACTTGACTATTTTTCTGCCAAATTTCTGAATTGAATTATCCGTAGGATGATGTTTTTTCGTCTTATGTAAAGGCGGTTCCCCAGCAATCACTTCAGTCTCCAACTCGCGCAATCTTAATTCTCGTTTTGCCTGTAATTGGGCTTCTCTACGCTTATATTCGCGCTCTTTGTCCTCGGGAGTATTCATCAGACCAGCTCTTTAATATATTCATTACTAACTACTAGATTATCAATTATTAGATTGTGTTGCTCTGTAAGCCGTGACAATTTTCCCTTGATAAATTAAAGTCTGTATCCCCCAAAATAAAGAGATCAACCTTAACTTAAAATTAATTGCTGACGATGGACATGAAGTAATTGCATCTCAACCTTAGCAATCTTTTCCAACATATAAACCAGATTATCTGGCGAGAGGTTAGTACCATCATTGCGACAGCTACCAGTAAAGCGAATTATGGCTTGATTATTGTCTGCTGATTCTAAGGTAAGGGCAAATAGGCGATCGCGTAAGTTTATTTGTTTTTTATTCCCCGACTTAGTAAATTTCTCCCAAAGAATTACCTGAGCATTATTAATCTCATCAATCCATTCTTGCCAAGGAGTTTCTAGATCTGCTGTATCTTCTGCTAGCTTGAGAGTAATTAAATATTCGGCGCGATCCATGATCCGACTAGCGTTAGGGGACTTAACATCTACTTCTTGTACCTTATAAATCGGCACATTTTCGGGTAATTGACCCGCTAATCTGATCTGGAATTCCTCAACATCCATGTCTTCGGTTAATTCAAAATCAACTATTTCTCCGTTGCTGGTAATACCCAGAGATAGGGCGTTAGCAATAGAAATTTTCGGTCCAGGATGATATCCTCCTGTAAAAGAGATCGGTAAAGCTGCACGACGGATAGCGCGATCAAATAAGCGCACTAGATCTAGGTGGCTAATTAGGCTCATCTCGTCAATTTTGCCAAACCACATCCTAATCTTTTGTTCTTTATCTTGATTGGGTTTAAAGTGTCCAGCAAACTTAGGAATAGCAGGGGGTTTAACCACAATATTATGTCCAAAGTCTGTGCCACATACACCACAGTGAGAACAACCCTCAAAGGCACAGTCAGGGACAGTGGCAGCATCCAATGCCCTTTGTAAGTCTTCTTTGAGCCACTGTTTATCTATGCCCGTATTAATATGATCCCAGGGTAGCGCTGCATCGGTAGCATCTGCGATAGTTGCATCACGATCTTGAAAGATATTCCACTCGCCGTTTTCTACCTGACGGTATTTCCAGGTTAGATCTGCTTCGGCGATCGCTTGCGACCAAGCACCATATGCTTTATCTAAATTCTCCCACCAGGAATCCATCCCTGCACCTAACTCCCAGGCACGTTTGACTACAGAAGCTAAACGGCGATCGCCTCTACCAACAAAGTCTTCCATGGCTGAGATACGGACATCGGTGTAGTTAACTTTAATTCCCCGTACTCGTCGAAATTCATCTTTGAGTAGTTCCTGTTTCCGTTTGAACTCACTAGTTGATACAGAATGCCATTGAAAAGGCGTGTGTGGCTTGGGAGTAAAGTTAGAAATGGTGATATTAAAGTTGAGGCGTTTATTACTCATCTGACTACACTCACGGCGCAACCAGCGTACTGTATCGACAATCCCCACCACGTCAACGTCAGTTTCGCCAGGTAAGCCAATCATAAAGTAGAGTTTTACCTTATTCCAGCCACGGGTGACGGCGGTTTGAATCCCCCGTAACAACTCTTCGTTGGTCAATCCCTTATTAACTACATCCCGCATCCGCTGAGTTCCAGCTTCAGGTGCAAAGGTTAGCCCCGACTTGCGTATACCGCCAATAATATCGGCAATATTGTCATCAAAACGATCTACCCGTTGGCTGGGAAGAGATAAAGAAATATTCTCCTCTTGCAAGCGGTTTTTGATCTCCATGCCTACCGCAGGTAAAGCTAAATAGTCTGAACAACTCAAAGAAAGTAAAGAAAACTCATTGTAGCCTGTTGCCCGCATCCCCTTTTCGATCGCATCTACCACTTTTTCTGGTTCAACATCTGTTGCGGGGCGAGTTAACATCCCTGGCTGGCAAAAACGACAGCCACGGGTACAGCCTCGTCTAATTTCTACCGTCAGGCGATCGTGTACGGTTTCAATATAGGGTACTAAGCCAATCGAATAGGCGGGAATCGGCGTAGCTACCCGACGCAAAACCCTTTTAGGCACATCTTTGGTAATGCGATCCACAGAGCCATCTTCTGCCATCTCATAAAATCTGGGTACATATACCCCAGGAACTTGGGCTAAATCAAGTAATAACTCCTCTTTACTCAATCCTGCTGCTTTACCTTCTTTGATAATTAACCCAATCTCAGGTAATAATTCTTCTCCATCACCCAAAGCAATAAAGTCAAAGAAATCAGCATAAGGTTCGGGGTTGGAAGTAGCGGTTTGTCCTCCTGCAAAAATCAAGGGATAATCTCCTGTATTCCTTTCCTTCCAGGTAAGGGGAATCTGCGCCAAACTCAGCATTTCTAAGATATTTGTCGCCCCCAGTTCATAGCTAAGACTAAAGCCTAAAATATCAAAGTCTTGGAGCGATCGCTTTGATTCTAAAGCAAACAAGGGTGTATGAGTCTCTCTTAACTTGGCTGATAAGTCTGGCGCAGGAAGATATGTGCGATCGCATAACTGTTGCGGTTGCGCGTTAATAATATTGTAGAGAATAATATGACCCAGATTTGATGCCCCTACCTCATAAACTTCAGGATAAGTCAACACCCATCGCACCTCGGCATCTGTCCAAGGCTTATGTACTGCACCAAGTTCGTTACCTAAATATCTGGCTGGCTTGGCTATAGTTGAATCAATGGGACTATCACTTATCAGGGTCAAAACTTAAATCTCCTAATGGATAAAGTAATTATCTTAAATATCTACTATATCGAATATTTGGAGGTTCTTATCTAAGTAGACAAGCTACTAATTGCTCATAAAACCAAAAAATTTGGCTGCACCGCCAAGAATTACTAAAATTAGTCCTACTAATACACCACGATTAGTAAATTCTTGGTTACTAACTCTTTTGTCTAATCCGCTTACCGTAGCTTCTAAGGCATCTATTTTTCCTGAAAGTCTTTCATCGACTGATTTAATTTGACCAGATAATTTTTCATCGACTGACTTAATTTGACCAGATAACTTTTCATCAACTGATTTAATTTGACCAGATAACTTTTCATCAACAGCATTAATTTTGCCTTCTAGCCTGGCTTGACCTACTTTTAATTCTGTAACGTCGTCCGTCAGTTTATCTAGCTTGCCATCTAATTTATCAAGTTTTTGATCGAACTTAGCAAAGATTTCTTTCAAGTCAGACTCAATCTGAATACTCATTGATGTTATCTATAATTTAATTTAGGCATACTCTACTATTTTAATTTTAAGTTGCTAACTAAACTGTTAGACATCATTGCTGCTGGAGAAAATCGGTAAATGCCCAAACTGCATGAGAAAGATCGGTATCTTTGGGGGTTGCTGCCACCACAATGCGCTGAAGAGGTTGGGGTAACTGACAGATAGTAACTCCTTCAGGCAGATAAAACACTGATAGTTGAGGCAGAATAGCTGCACCCGATCCCGTAGCAACCAGACTAACAATAGTATCGCTTTCGCGAACTTGTTCCGATGGACTGAACTGATACCCTGCCGATTCAAAGTAATGTTTGATCTGTTTAAAACAGCTATTTTGATTGGGATAAGAAATAATTGGGATTGACAGCAGTTGTGTCCAGCTAATACACTGTCCGTCTGATGATGTATCCAGCTTTAAATTTGGTGGCAATAAGACAACGTAATTATCCCGCAGCACTTCAATCGTAGCCAAATCTTTAGAAGTGGGCAAAATTGTCAAACCGAGATCGGCTTTACCCTCATAAACCATTTGTTCGACTTGAGGACAATCTTTTTCTTCCACAATTTTGACTTCAATTTGGGGATGCTTAGATTGAAACTCGGCTTTAATTTTAGGCAGTAACTGCGCTGCTGCACCACGAAAGGCAGAAATTCGTACTTTTCCCCCACCTAAGCTTTTACATCGGTTAGCTTCCTGTTTAATATCTTCAACCGACTGTAATACGCGATCGCAGTGCCTTAAGACGCTTTCACCTGCGGGAGTAAGATTTACCCCTTTTTTGCCTCTAAACAGTAATTGCACCCCTAAATCTGCTTCTAAAGTAGCGATCGCATGGCTTACAGTAGGCTGGGTAAGATCTAATTCAACTGCTGCCTGACTAAAATTACCGCACCTTGCCACGGCGACAAATGATCTAATCTGAGAAAGTTTCATGAGACGCGATGTTCACCAGTTCTTTAATTTAATGATATACCTGGCGATCTTTTAATCTTGTCATCAATTTACAGCTTAAAACCAACTACTTTACAGCCGACGTAAAGAATATTTAGTTAACAGTTTAAGTTTTTATGGTTCAGATAGAGACGACGAAGACGACGAAGACGATGGGGACAAAGGTTCAGTAACAGGGGCAAGAGGAACAGTGTCAGAATTGCTTGGGGATGATTCAAGCAAGCTGTCATCTTCTAGAGGTTCGATCAGGCTGTTGTCTTGAGTATCATGATAATTGTTGCTAGAAGCAGGCGCACTATAGTCGGGAATTGAATGATCTATTGAATCATTTGAATCATTCATGGATTGCTGGATTGCTCGATTGCGATCGACACTTGATTCAAAATTATTAATTGGACTTTGACTTGTTTTAGGAACTAAGTCTTCGCTACCAGTTTCAATTTTAGTAGGTGGGTTGGAATATGTTCCAGTAGGAATACCAGTCGTTGAATCAGTGTTACTGCCTGCACCACTAGATTCAACTGAGGGGAATGGTGCAGATTTAATCTGATCTGTGCCTGTTCCTCCCAAGGAGTCAGTTTCTGTTTTAGATTCTCCTGCGGTATCGGTTGAATCAGCACGAAAAGATGAATAAACAAATCCGCCAATACTTAACGAAGTTATGAGCAAAAGGCTGACGCCAGCTAGGAAGGGTACTGATTTATAATTATCTAGCATTGGTTTTAATTTTCAAAATCTCTTGCCTTTTAACCTACCTAGCAATAGTAAAACAACCGATTATTGCATCTGGTTAGAGTAGTTGAATAAATTTAATTTGTTATAAAGGAGAAAATTATATTTAATCATATTTATTGGTATGAAGTATCAAAGATGTAGACCAGAAAAACGAATTTATCGTAACTTAGCTTTGGGCATTATTACTTTTATTCTTCTGGCAACAGTCTTGCCTATAATGACTTCAGCAAGTATCTCGTAATCGTTGTTTTGAATATAACCATCCTGTATTTATCGATACGGTATTTATTTGAATAATTGCATATTGTATACAAGTCAGTAAAAAAGTAAAGGTTTGAGCCTTTTGATTTAAGGTGAATTACGCATTTGATTTCTCCGTAGTTTGGGAAAATATTGATGTCTTGCTGGCTGGAGTTTGGCTAACTTTAAAAATTTCGCTGTTGGCGATCGCTTTTGGACTAGCTATTGGGATTGTGGGTTCTTTATGTCGAACTTCTGGTAATAAAATTTTTAATGCGATCGCTTTGGCTTATGTCGAGATTATTCGCAATACGCCTTATTTGATTCAGCTATTTTTGATCTTTTTTGGCTTGCCCAATCTGGGTATTAAGCTATCGGCAGAACAAGCAGCAATTCTCTCTCTAGCAGTTAATTTTGGAGCCTATTCTACAGAAATCATACGTGCTGGAGTCGAAAGTATTGCCAAAGGACAATGGGAAGCAGGTTTAGCAATTGGCTTTAAGAAACTGTCGGTGTTTCGTTATATTGTCATTCCACCAGCTTTAGCTAACTTTAGCTAACATCTATCGAGCTTTAATTGGTCAAGTAATCCTGGCTGTTCTATTCACTAGCGTCGTCAGGCAGATTGCCGCCGAGGATTTAACCTATGCAGGAGATTACTTAAACTCTCGTACTTTTCGTAGCTTTTTTCTGGGGGGCAACAACAAAAAGTTGCGATCGCTCGTGCCTTAGCCATGCAGCCTAAAGTAATGCTGTTTGACGAACCTACTAGCGCACTCGATCCAGAGATGGTTAGAGAGGTATTGAATGTCATGAGAGGTTTAGCAGAATCAGGGATGACGATGGTATGCGTTACCCATGAGGTTGGCTTTGCCCGCGAAGTAGCCGATCGCATTATCTTTTTATTTGACTTAAATTTTAAGGATGAACGTTTTGTTTATACTCATATAGTAAATGAAGACATTCGCTCAAGCCAAGGTGGTTAGATCCCAATAGTATGATCGGAAATTGAAATTACTGGTAAGTTAGACAGCGATCGCCTTCATGAGTCAATGTTTTTACTGATTGTGCTTGAAGATGCATTGGCAACTTTTACTTTCAATTGTTCACTACCTACACTGTAACTGGCTAAACAAATGTAGTATTTTAAGTACTCAAACTCTTGATTGACTATATGACCTCAAATAAACCGACTGCCGTCACAACTATTAGACCGATCGCAGCTAGTTCAATTTACGGTATGGTGTTCCATGAAGATTTTATTTGGGCGATTGACTCTAACAATGGTTATCTATTGCAAATCGATCCAGCCACAGATAACACGACTATTCTTAACAGTCGTACTTGTCTGGATTTCATCGGTGCAACAGGTTTAGCCATTACTGATGATATTCTCTGGTTTACTAACGGTGAATATGTTTACTGTTGTTCCTTAATCACTAAAGATTTTGAACCGCAGTTATTTTTACATTTAGATGGCGAGCTTAACGGGATTGCTGTTTCAGGATCGACGATTTATTTGACTAGTCAAAGACAGGGCAAAATTCTCGTTTATGATCGAAATCGAGCCAGCAAGATTACGCATTTTTATGCGCCAGGTATCGGTTTAGAAAATATTACCGTTAAATCAGAAGAAATCTGGCTGACGGACACCCTAGAGCAAACCGTTTACTGTCTAGATCGAGCCACAGGAGAAACGATTTTTAGCGTCTTGACTCCTTTTGTATCCCCTACAGGATTAGCATTTAACTCTGATGATGAAGGGAAAGAAACTCTCTATGTTGCTTATGCAGATCGAGAAGTTTATATTCGTGATAATCCTAACGCCGAACCCAACTACGAATTACAATATCGCGATCGCACTTTTATTCATCCCCTCTATTTCCATTACAGTCGCCAGCACAACTATGCTTTATCTAATGGCTATCTAGTGGAGATGTCCTACAGCGAAGAAATCTCTCCCCTAGATCCAGTTGCAATCGACAATTTAGAATGGCGTATTGCCCTACCTGCGGAAACAGATCGACAAAAAATTCGCTCCGTTCAGGCGATCGGCTTACCCTTTACTGAAGAAGTTAAAGAGGGACAGCGCATTGCCGTATTTAAGTTTGATAAGTTTAATTCTGAACAGCGTTATATATTTGGCTGGAAGGCAATTTTAGAAGTTTGGAGTATTAAATACCAAATTAAGCCCGATGATTGCGAAAAAATACCTCAGCTTAGTCCAGAATATCAGCAAAAGTACCTGCAAGATAACGATAATCTGGCAATGGACACGGAGATTATTAAGCAGGCTGCCAAAATAGCGATCGGCTCAGAAACTAATCTTTTGCGTCAGGTATATAGTATTCGCAACTACGTCTATGACAAATTAGCCTACGGTATCAAACCCCATATTGATACCCCTGACATTGCCCTTAAACGAGGAATAGGTTCGTGCGGGGAATATCTTGGTTTACTTTTGGCTTTATGCCGTCTTAACGGTATTGCCTGTCGCACCGTCGGTAGATACAAATGTCCTGGCGATCCTCTCAAACGCAACCTACCTCTTCAGCCAGACTATAATCACGTTTGGATGGAGTTTTATCTTCCTGGCTATGGCTGGCTACCAATGGAGTCTAACCCCGACGATCTATTTGAAGGAGGTCCATATCCCACCCGCTTTTTTATGGGGTTATCTTGGTATCATGCCGAAATGGCAAAAGATACTTCCTTTGAGTTTATTACTAGTGGAGGGATAAAAATCGATAAAGAAACGGTTTCTATTGGGGATTTGTCCTTAAATCATATTAGATTTATGATTTTGGCAGAATTACAGCCTGAAGAATCAAGTAACTAACCTCAGTTGGGGATTTAGTTTAAATCTGATTAAACAAATATTAGCAACAAACTTTATTGGCGCGATCGCGACTACTCCAGTTCTACTTCTTCTCGCTCTTCAGAATCCGAATGTTTCGGCTAGATTAAAACTTATCTTTTCAGAATCCTGCTCACACAATTTACCAATGATTTTAACCACTAATGAATTGTCTAAAGTAAACAGCTTCATTCTGATGATTGAGGGTGAATTCAGCCCCGCTGCAACTAAATCGTCTATTTCAACATCTAATGGCCAGGGATGATGTAATGAACTAGTAATCATTGCCAAGATACTTTTATCGATTGTTAAGCTAGATGAATCGCTCAAAATCAAAGCTGGTCTTCGTTTATTAGCATTGCGATCGGTGAAGGGGAAAGGAACGACGACGATCTCATATTGTTTAAAGGTCTGCATAAGCTGCCTCATCTGCTTCACTTAGCCATTCAGATTCTAAGGTCATTCCTACTGCTCCCAAATAGTCACGATCAACTTGTTCAACTTTGCTAACAACAACTTGTCCGTTTTGTTCGTGAAACTGGATGTAGTCCCCAGCCTGCAAAGCCAATTTTTTTCTAATTAGTTTAGGTATGGTTGCTTGGTGTTTAGTCGTCAATTTGGAAAATTCCATGATTCACTTGGAAAATACTACTTTAATTTAGCATACCGTAATAAAGTAATGATTTCTTACTTTATTGTTTTATCTTTCATTATTACCCAAACCATTAAGCTAGTATGATGAGCAGCGAATCCTCTAGGGCTAGTCCTTGAAGGCATATTCGCCGTATGTTAAGCTTCGCAAATTAAAAGTACCACCAGGGCATAACATCAGAAGCATTCAACTGTGAGGCTTTGATAATTTATGAATGGTAGCTTTATTGATGCCCAAGTCTACTAGTTTTTGACCCATAACTCCGACTGTTGCCAAATAAATACCCCAAGCAGTTCGATCTTCGGCAAATTGACAGTAGATTTGAATATCTGTTAGCGTTGCTTTTCCTGTAGCGATATATTTTTCTGCCAGTTGCTGCGCCGAGAGTTTCATCAGCCTAGCAATATCTGAATTGCCCGCAGCTATGGAAACATCGTTTTCTACCTGTATCTGCTGTAATTCTAATTGCTGTAGAATCGACGGTAGCTTAATTCCCAGGGCATAGTCTTTTCCTTGATTGGTAAACATCTGGCAAATAGCTTGATGTACCTTTTCTACTGATTGCTGCTGGAGTGGAGTTCCCGAAATAAATCTGGTAGCAGAAAAATCTGGTTCTTCGATTACCAGCCAACCTTGAGGCTTAAGTAACTTTAAAAGCTTGGTTAAAATGGCTTGATCTTTAAGGTGAATTAAGACATGACGCATATGAATCAAGTCAAATACGCCAGGCAAAGTAACTTGATTAATATCAGCCTCAATTACCTCAACGTTGGATAAATCATTATCCTTGATGAAACGAGTATTAAGATCCACAGCCGTCACTTTACCTGTTGTTCCAACTGTTTCTGCCATCCAACGCATCATCGAACCTGCTCCTGCACCAATTTCCAGACATTGCCAACCACTAGTTATGCCTGTCGCTAGAATACGGCGATGACTGGCAGGATCGCATACTTTTTCTAATACCTGCAATCTTGATAACTCGGACTTGAATTGAGTATTGGTAAAGATATATGCGGATTCTGTCATGATTAAGCTTAATCCCTGGATGATACCGACTGTTTAAACTCGATGCTTAAGTTCACTTGTTCTGCCGTGGCTAATACCGAACCATCGGCGTTTTCTAAGACAAAACCC
>NZ_PVWF01000118.1 GCF_003003995.1 Pleurocapsa sp. CCALA 161
ATCAAAAAATATGACGGCGAGCGCAATTATCGAACCACAAACCTGGAACTGGCAGGGACACAAGATTACCTATCAGCAGGCGGGAGATACAGGGGCAGCAGTAGTTCTGGTGCATGGTTTTGGTGCATCTTGGGGACATTGGCGCAAGAACTTACCTGTTTTGGGTGAATCTTGTCGTTGTTTTGCGATCGATTTAATTGGCTTTGGCGGTTCGGCTAAACCTCAACCAGGAATAGTCAACTATACTTTTGAAACTTGGGGACAACAGCTAGGGGATTTCTGTCGTGAGGTAGTAGGTGGGCCTGCTTTTCTGATCGGCAATTCTATTGGCTGCATCGTTGTCATGCAGACTGCGGTAGATTACCCCGAATTAGCTTTGGGAGTAGCAGCAATTAACTGTTCCATTAGATTATTGCATGATCGCAAACGAGTTACCCTGCCCTGGTATCGCAACTACGGCTCGATGGTGATGCAGCAGGTATTAGGCAATAAACAAATCGGTGGCTTCTTCTTTAAACAGATAGCTAAACCAAAAGTTGTTCGCAAGATCTTGCTCCAGGCATATCGCCGTCCAGAAGCCGTCAGCGATGAACTGATCGATCTGCTGATGAAGCCGTCTCAAGATCCAGGTGCAGCAGATGTCTTTCTGGCATTTACCCGCTATTCCCAAGGGCCTTTGCCCGAAGATTTACTCCCTCGTCTGACTTGTCCCACGGTATTACTCTGGGGAACAGAAGATCCTTGGGAGCCTGTAGGTATGGGACGAAAACTAGCTGAAATACCAACTGTTAATGAGTTTGTTCCCCTAGAAGGATTAGGTCACTGCCCCCAAGATGAAGCTCCAGAGATAGTTAACCCGATCTTGTTGGACTGGATCAAACAACACCAATCCACTACCCTGTTAACTGATGTTACGCACTAATCAATCTGCTAAGACTAGGTAGTAAGTAGTAAGTAATAGGTTAATTTCGTTTAACGTAACATCGGCTGTTAACTTAAAGGATACTTTACAGTCCAGTATCCAGTATATTTTGAGACTATTCAAATTTACCAAGCCACGCAATTTGCTCAATTACCCACCAGCCGATGAATGCGCCCAAGGCATAGTGGGGAAAATCCCACCAATCAAAGCCAGCACCTAGCAACATACGCCAGATAAATGAAGAACGTATGACGACTGGGACTAGATCAAACCATAGCTGGCTGATTTCAATCATACAGGTGGTCACAAATACCCCCACCGCAATTTTGCGTAACTTGCTTCTATCTTTGCTGGGACGAATAAACCAAAAGACGAATAAACACCAGAAAATTTCATATAAGACATCCCCTGAATAGTCTTTTACCCATTCTTGTCCTATTCCTCCATAAGCTTTAGAAAAGATTCCTAAAGGAACAATTAGCAGCAATAAAAGTAAAATTAGACTTCGTCTAACTAATAATTTTTGAACCATATGATGGTTATTTTAATTAGTTTCCCTTGTGTCTAATATCTTTAGAAAGGAATTTCATCCCAATCTTCATTGCCACCATTTGCTGGTGCAGGTTCGGGAGTGGTGGCAGGTTCGGGGGAAACATAAGCTGGGGCTGCTTGTGGTTTAGGAGTGGGCGCAAAATTAACTAGATTGTCTGGCTGCTGAGTCTGATCTGGTTTGACCGTATAGTTGGCATTACTAGTATTAGCTGTGACAGGATAGATGCGAGAAGCAACTAGTTTAGCCCGTTTTTCTTTGTATCCTTCTGGCATCTCAAACAGATTCATAGATAAACGGCCTTCAATAATAATCTGATCTCCTGCACTACAAGTGTTTTGAATCTCTTCAGCTAGCTTGCCCCACCCTTCTACCTGCACTTTGCCAGGGTCTTCGCCCTCTTTGGTAGATTCAAACTCAACCATCATTGTCGATACACTCGTTTGATCTTGAGTAGAGCGTAGTTCAGGATTAGTGATGATCTGTGCCATCAAAATACAGCTATTCATGGGTTTGCTACTCCTTAAATATCTAAATTACTCGAAACTATGTGAACAATTGTACTATTTATTACTGAGAGTTGAAATCTCTTCGTAATTGTAACGGCAGTTTTTAATAACTCTGTTCACGATCAATAAAATTTTGGACTCGCTGGCGATATTGCAAAAGCTGCTCATCGACCCAAAAGCGATCGCTACTATTGGCGTAAATATGCACCAAGGGTTCTCCCGCATCAGGTAAGATTAGAACCCAGTTATCATTCTGTGGATTAATTATTTTTACGCCATCAATCAACTCCAAATTTTCCTTAGGGTGAGTTTCTAGTAAGTGGCGCATCAAAGAGCCTTTAACTTTCCAAGGACAGCGAACCGAGCAAGATTTATGGTAGATATTAGGTAAATCCTGACGAATATCAGCTAGCGATCGCTCTTGAATAGTTAGCATTTCAATCAGTTTAGCAATGCCAAACATAGCATCAAAACCAGGATGAAGCTCAGGAAAAATAAAGCCCATCTCACTACTACCACCCAGCACCACATGGGGATTATCACGAGATGCTTCCATTAAGGCGGTAGGATTTACTTTGGTACGAATTACTGTTCCATCATGACGGCGAGCAATTTCTTCGACAGCGCTAGAGGCATTTACAGGAACAACCACAGTACTACGGGGGTTAGCGGTAAAAATAGTATTGACCATTAAGGCAGTTAAGGCTTCTCCGCGAATGGGTAAACCCGCCTCATCTACTAAAATAAGCTGTTCTCCATTAGCAGAGACTTGAACCCCAAAATTAGCCCTCAAAGCTTCCACTACCTGTCCTAATTGATCCAGCAGCACTTCTTTTTGAGTATTGGAAATAGACGTTTCTTGTAAACTAGCGTTCAGCACCACCGCATCACAGCCAAACTTAGCTAGTAGCTGAGGAAAAATAGCTCCCGCCACTGCGTATACATAGTCAATGACGATCTTGGAACTGCTGCTACGAACCGCAGCAATATTAATATATCTGGCAAAAGCGCGACTGTAGGTATCTAGCACCCCACTAGGATAACTAACACTACCGATTTCTTGCACTGAAACTCGACGGATATCCTCTTTAAAATAGGCTCCTTCAATTTTCTTTTCTTGGGACTTGGAAACACTAATGCCTTGGCGATCAAAAAATTCAATCAGTAAATAATCAGGTCGACTGGGTTCTAGACGAATATGAATTCCGCCTACTACATCAATCATAGTAGTCATCATCGTGCGAGCAATAGGAATAGCCGTGGCTTCCAAATTCTGCACATTAATTCCTGTCGACATCAATCCAGAAATTATCGCTCGACCGACCATCCGCGAGACACTACGCTGATCCCGTGAGACAATTACCGTTGAACCTAATTTCAAAGTGGAGCCATAGGCAGCACCTAGCTTAACGACAAATTCCGGCGTGATGTCAATGTTGGCTAATCCCGTTACGCCTCTTTGCCCAAAAAGGTTGCGCTGAGCAGTATTCCCCCAAATTAAGTTAATGTTGAGAATAGCCCCTGGCTCAATTCTTTTACTCGGCCAGACCCTAACCCCTGGGGCAATTTGGGCTTCTTCCCCAACAATGGATAGGCTGCCGATCACCGAACCTTCCAAAGCCTGGGATCGCCGATCCATTCTGGTGCCGCGAGAGATGGTACAGGCACGCAAATGAGCCTCATCGCCTACGGTAGCACCATTCCAAATAATTGGTCGTTTGAGATTAGCATCAGCACCAATAGTTACATTATCACCAATGACAGTTCCTGCCTCAATTTTGACCCGCGCGCCAATGCGACAATTATCACCAATCATGACGGGAGATTCAATCATGGCACTAGGATCAATATAAGTATTGCTACCCAGCCAAATTCCTGGGGACTTTTCACGGTAGGGAAAGTCTAGTTTAACTTTTTGCTCAAGTCCATCATATTGAGCTTCACGATAAGCTTCTAGATGACCTATATCACACCAGTAACCTTCGGCAACATACCCATACATGGGTTCTCCTTTTTCTAAGAGGATGGGAAATAAATCATTGGAAAAGTCTGACTCTTCGTTCTCTGGCAGGTAATCTAAAACTTCTGGCTCTAAGATATAAGTACCAGTATTAACCGTATCTGAGAAAATTTCACTCAACGAAGGTTTTTCTAAAAAGCGATTAATTCTACCGTCTTGATCGGTGATAACTACGCCAAAATCAACGGGATTAGGTACACGGGTCAAAATTAAAGTGGCTTTTGATTTCTTCTTTCGATGGAAAGCGATCGCCTCCTGTAAGTTGAAGTCAGAAATCGCATCCCCACTCATGGTAATAAAGGTATCATCTAGCCATAGTTGAATATTTTTGACACATCCTGCCGTACCCAAAGGCTGTTCTTCCTCTACGGCATAGGTCATTTGCACCCCAAATTCACTACCGTCTTGAAAATAATCCCGCATCACGTCGGGTAAATAATAAAGTGTGGTAATAATTTCGGTAATGTTGTGACGCTTTAATAAATTAATTATATGTTCGGCAATGGGGCGATTGAGGATGGGAACCATCGGTTTAGGCAGATCGCAGGTCAAAGGACGTAATCTAGTGCCTGAACCGCCAGCCATTAGGACTGCTCGCATCAAAACCTCCTTAAATTTTGACTTGCTTTTTATATACCTGTATCTTAATACTATTAATCAGGCAGTCAGGGGTTAGTCTCCATTTGCATTAAATTTATCTGCTGGCAGAAGGCATTTTTCGTAAATGACCGTGTCAAAGAGAGAGAAAGAAAATTTCTGGGTTGTTAGAATATAGCAGTCGTGGTTTGTTTGGTTAGCGAGGGTAGATATGCATTTTCTAGGATTTATCTTGATAGTTGCCTATGTCGGTGGGATTTGGAAGTTTTTATCTGGGTATCATCGTACTAACTTTAATGCTAGTTTATCAGGGCGGATCGGGCTTGCTTTATTATGGCCAGTTTTAATTGTTAGTAATAAGTCTTATCGACGCAATTTTAATAAGGCGTTGAAAGGAAGATGAATAATTGAATAATTAAGTTGTCTTCAAATGGTGCATGAATAAAGTTTGGCTGATTGGGGGAACAAGCGACAGCGCAATCATAGCCAGTGTTTTGGCTGAGTCTGATCTTCCCTTGGCGATCACTGTGACTACAGCCTCAGCTCAAGCTTTATATAATCATCAGCCTGAGATAATTATCGGCTGTATGAACTTAGCTGCAATGGTTTGTTTTTGTCAGCAGCATCAGATTAAAGCTGTGATCGATGCCTCTCATCCTTATGCAACTGAAGTTTCCCTTCAGGCGATCGCCGTAACTAACCAGCTAAATATTCCTTATCTGCGCTATGAAAGGACTCATCATCAACCTTTAATTCAAGAAAATGTAATTGAGTTAACTAGTTGGGAACAACTTTTAGCAGGGGATTATTTAACTGCTCAACGAGTATTTTTGACAGTAGGTTGCCAAGCCTTACCAAGGTTTCAGCCGTGGCAGAGTAGAGCTACTTTATTTGCCAGAGTTTTACCTAAAATAAGCTCGTTAGAAACAGCGATCGCCTCTGGCTTCACTAGCGATCGCCTAATTGCCCTACGTCCTCCTATTAGCGTGGCGACAGAAACCGCTTTATGGCAACAGTGGGATATCTCTTTAGTGGTTACTAAAGCTTCAGGTAAAGCGGGGGGAGAAGAGACTAAACGTTTAGTAGCAGCCAGCTTAGGAATTCCTTTGCTCGTTATCACCCGTCCTCAAATTACCTATCCCAGACAAACTTCTATCATTGCCGAGGTACTGACTTTTTGTGAAGCGATCTAGGCGATCGCTTCGTCAAGTAAAACTAGGGTTATGATGTTAAAAAACTTTACATTTTTTCCTACTTACAAGTAATGAAAATAAAATACGCAATTAATTCACACAAATTTATAACATTTGCCGTTGTTTTGGGTTTGATGGCTGTTTATCAAAACTTTACGATTGCTCCCTGGATTTATCTTGCCCTCCATGGTACTTATGGCATGATGTGGCTAATTAAAGATAGCTTATATCCCGATCGCCAATGGGAACAAGAGGTTAGTTGGAGAACAGGATTGGTTGTGTTTGTTTTCCTTGCTTCATATTGGGTTGCCCCCTTCATTTTAATTAGTAGCGGAGTCCAACCGAGTGCGCCTTTGATGGCAATTGCGATCGCTACCAACTTATTTGGTGTATTTCTCCATTATGGTAGCGATGCTCAAAAATACTTTACTCTTAAGTACAAACCAGGACTAATTACCGAAGGTTTTTTTAGCCGTAGTCGCAACCCAAACTATCTTGGCGAAATTTTAATCTATCTTGGTTTTGCGCTGTTGACCCAGCATTGGATACCTTTGGCTATTTTAGGTGTGTTTGTGGTCGTGGTTTTTCTGCCCAATATGCGTAAAAAAGAGCAGTCTTTAGCTCGTTATCCAGAATTTAAGGCTTATAAAGAGCGTTCAGGTTTACTATTACCCAAGTTATTTATCAATAAATCCTCAGCACAAGCAACAGAAGCAGTAGAAGTTAATTAATTATTTTCATGAAGAAGTATTGGGACAATGTGACTTCAGCGTAGCGGTGCTAGATATTTGCTTAGAAGTAGCTGGAGATGGAGCGTAATTCGTCAGGAATGGGAGTGTCTTGGGGAAATTCAAGGGAGGTTTCGCGATCGCCTAAATATCCAGACTCGGTAAAGGAAATTAACATTCTTGCCAGGGCAACCCAAACTTCAGGATCGTATTCCCAATCTTTATGTCTCGAAGCATAGCAAGAAATAGATTTTAAAGCCCAAAAATAGCTATTGCGAACTACTGAACCACCTTTTTTATATTCTGGTAAATCTTCATGATTGATTGAAAGAATATTGTCTTCAAGTTTAACTCGCATTGATTTTAGCAATTCTAAGGATGAATTGAACCATCAGGCAGAGTTGCACCCGTCAATTTAACGGCGGTTATCTTCACCATAATTTTGTTGTTAAAGCCAACTTTTGCCCCACTCAGATTTGCACCGCTGAGATCTGAACCGCTGAGATCTGCACCAATTAGATTGGCATCTCTTAAATCGGCATTACGCAAGTTTGCTTGAAGAAGGTTCGCCCCTTTCAGATTTGCACCCTGAAGATTAGCTTCTTCCAAAATAATTTTATGCAGGAAAGTATCGCTTAAATCAGCGTAAGAAAGATTAGCCTGAGATAAATCTCTACCAGAAAAATCTCTTTCTTTAAAGTTCGACCTGCTTAAATCGGCACCTCTAAGATCTTTGTAATATGGTCTTTGAGGGGTGCTTTGTGCTGATCGACTTGTAGGATTCTTGGTAGTCTCCCGAAAGTCTTGATAGCCATCTTTGGACGAGCTTTGTTCGGGATTATTTGATGCCGAATAATATTCTCGATAGTTCCAATGACGTGTCTGTGTCTGTTCATAATGGGGACGAGAATAGGTTTGCTGGCGGTTTTCCGTCTCGCTATAAGGTGCTTGATAGGTATAGCGATCGCTATAAGAACTGTTGCTCCTAGTATTATCTGCCCGATAGGCTTGGCGATTACTTTGAGTTGAGCTGCTGGAATAAGCTGTGGATGCAGACTGCTTGGCAGGTGCTGGCTTGTGTTTACGGTGATACGAACGCAAAGAGTCTCTCGCCTCATTAATCTGCTGGATCTTGGCAACAGATTTTTTGACTAGTCGCTCGTTGTCTTGGGGAACACGGTCAGGATGCCAAATAAATACCAAATCTTTGTATGCTTGGTTAACTTCTTCTAGAGACGCACCAGGCTCTAGTCCTAATACTTTATAGTGTTGTTCTAGGTTTTGAATCACTATGGCAATCCTTCCTCAACTTTTCCTATGTGTAACTCAAACCAATAGACAGTGGTAGTGACTAAATTTACCAATTTTACTTTTATTTTTTATTTTAGATATAGTTGTTTTTAAAATCGAGTACTCTCATAACTCTTAATTATTATATGTATTAATATATTTTAGGTAAGCTTCTAATTCGATTTGTAAACAGATTCAGATTCTAGAATAATTATAGTAAGTAATTTCAGCATTCTAAAAGTTGCCGATCGCTACTTTTCAATACGGTTAACCCTAATTTTTGCTACATATCTATACATTTATCGATCCTCAATATAAACTGTGCAAAGACACAATTTTTTCCCACACAAAACATGCAAATAGCTATTACTTAACTTTTGTTTACATACATCAAGTTAGCTAAATTATTTTTTCTAAACCGTAAATTAGCGAGCTTAATTCAGTTACCTTACGAATTGCCAGCAAGACTCCAGGCATATAGCACGAGCGATCGCTCGTGTCATGTCGTAAAGTATAAAGTTCTCCAGGCGCACCAAACAACACTTCTTGATGAGCAATTAACCCTGGTAAACGAATGCTATGAATTGGAATATTACTCTGGGCTGTAGCACCTCTTGCACCCTCCATCGTCTCTTTAGACTCTACCTTGGGTGGATTAAAAGATTTACCCATTTCAGCCAGCATTTGCGCCGTTTTAATCGCTGTTCCACTAGGAGCATCAGCTTTGCGATCGTGATGTAACTCAATAATTTCTACATGGTCGAAATACTTTGAGGCGGTTAAAGCAGCCTGTTGGAGTAAAACTATGCCAATGGAAAAATTGGGAATAATTAACGTTCCCGTGCTGGCTTTGTCGGCAAACTCAGCTAAATCCTGTAGCTGTTCATCACTTAAACCTGTAGTACCAACGACGGGTCGAACTCCATAGGCGATCGCACTACGGGTATTTTCATAGACACTATTAGGATGAGTAAAATCTACCATTACTCCCTGCACTTTTTCTTGAGTCGCTAAAACTAAAACACTTTGTAAATCGTTTAAGACAGGGACTTCTAGCGCACCAATACCAATGATTTCGCCAATGTCTTGACCCAAATATTCAGGATTGAGATCTACTGCCCCAACCAACATCATGTCTGCTGCTTGGGATACAGCTTTAATTACTTCCCGACCCATTTGACCTAGCGCACCATTAACAACTACGGGAATCGGTGATTTATCTGCCATTTATTTGTTGTATTGTCTATAAGTCCTTTGAAAACAATTTTAGAACAAAGTCTGACACCTGCTTGCACCATTTGTAGACCTTTTCTGCTTGAAGAGTTGGAAGACAAAGTAGCTAAATATAGGCAATATTTAAGTCCTTGCTTGTTGAAGCGATAGCTTAAGCTAAAACTATATAGATAGAACAGATTAGATTAAAGTAGGTTTTATTGTGAATTTTAGTAGTTTTGCTGGCGCGATCGCCTTAATAATTGCCATTTATATTTTGTGGCAAATCCGCTTTATAATCTTGTTGACATTTGCTTCGGTAGCTTTAGCAACGGCAATTAATTATTTAGTCAAATATTTGATGAGATTGGGAGTAAAGAAACGCAATACAGCAATTCTTCTCTCCTTAATGTTGTTATTGTTAATTTTTGTATGCTTTATCTTATTGATTTTTCCTCCATTCATCGATCAGGTGCAGCGATCTCTTTATTTACTGCCAGAAGCCGTAGATCAAATTGCAGCTTGGTTGACATGGTTACAGGCGCGAGTACCCAAACAGTTGGTAGGAGAAATTCAAAAGCTTGAGAATATTACCCGTAATTTACCCACCTTCGCAACTCAGCTTTTAGGTAACTTCTATGGAATTTTTTCTGGTTCTTTAGGGGCTGTTGTTAATATACTGCTGGTTGGAGTAGTGACGATTATGCTGTTAATTACTCCTCACCCATACTTGCGGTTGTTTTTAGCTTTCTTTCCTTCCTTCTATCGTCGTCGCGCTGCTAAAATTATCAAAAAATGTGAACAGGCTTTGGGAGGCTGGACTCAAGGAATCTTGTTTAATATGTTTGTCATTAGCATATTAAGCTGGTTGGGGTTATCAATTTTGGGAGTCCAGCTTCCTCTGGCTAACGCACTACTGGCTGGTTTATTGACTTTTATACCCAATTTGGGTGCTGTACTAAGCTGCATTCCACCAATAATTTTGGCTTTAATTGATGCGCCTTGGAAAGCATTGGCAGTACTATTACTCTATTTTCTGATTCAACAAGCAGAAACTAATGTTTTAACGCCCTTGGTTATGAAGCAACAAGTGTCTTTGCTACCAGCCGTTACTTTATTAGCGCAAGCTACTTTTGCGATCTTTTTCGGCTTTATTGGTTTATTTTTGGCACTGCCATTAACCGTTGTCTCTCAAGTGTGGATTGAGGAAGTGTTAATTAAAGATATCTTAAGCAATTGGGGAAAAAAAAGCGATCGCTCTAGGTCGAAACAAGCTAGCACTAGTCAAACTAAAATCTCTAAATCGTCTTCACCTAAAGTAATTACATCAGAGATTGGAGGGATTGGAGGAGCAAGTTAGTTTTAATCGAACAAAAAAACTCAACTATTGGTCATCACTGCATCGGTTCAATTACCAAATAGCTTCAAGATCGAGGATAAAGCCTGGCAAAATAGCCTCTCCCGACAAACTATCAGGGCGATCTAATATTTCTACTTGTTTACCTTGCCGATAAATTTCTACCTGTTGATTTTGAGAATTAATTAACCAACCTAACTTCATGCCATTATCTAAATATTCTTGCATCTTGTCTTGGGTTTTGCTCAACTTATCGCTAGGAGAAAGCAATTCAATCGCAAAATCAGGACATAAAGGAAGAAACTTTTGTTTTTGCTCATTAGTCAAGTTATCCCATTGAGATAATAAGATCCAAGAAGCATCAGGAGATCTGTTTGCACCACTAGGCAATTTAAATCCAGTAGAAGAATCAAAGACTTTGCCTAATTTTTGCTGATTGTTCCAATTCCAGAGTTGAGCATTAATTCCCGCATTTTTATTGCCTGTTTCTCCACCAGTAGGAGGCATGATCAAGAGATCTCCATTAGCATTTCTTTCAAAGCGCAACTCAGGATTATTATTGCAGAGTTGATAAAACTGCTCGTCTGTTAATTCAATCGATTGGCAATCAAGGGTTAAAGCTTCCATCTGGTAATCAAAATCTTAGATACTTACCATTTTAGATCTAGAAGATTAGAGCAAGATAATTTTTAATTGATACTTTTTATAATAATACGTCTGGTGTGAATTAAAAATTGCTTGTGAACTAGTACTTGTCATAGTGAATTTTAATTCAAGAGATGAAATAACGTTGTTTCGCTGTTACTGGGTAATATTTAAAAGCTAAAAGCTAAAAGCTAATAGCTAGTAAACTCGAACGAAGCTAATTCACACTAAGCGTATAATACCGCGAGCAAAAAGCTATGTAGAGTGAAATCGCCCTAGGTAATTAAATATTCTCAAAGCTAAGTATTTGTTTGACAGTTAATTTAATTTTTTCAAAAGTAGGAGAAGCTATTAGTTGATTTTCTGTGTAGACATTTTCTTCATACAATCCCTCATTCAATACCAATACTGTAACTTTTTGCTCTAGAGGATCGACAATCCAATATTCGCTGACTCCAGAAGCAGCATACTCAGATCTCTTAAATCGATAATCTCTTTTAATTGAATCGGCACTAACTACCTCAACTATCAACACAGGGGGTGTATCGCAAATCCCCGTTCCCGCTAACGAACTCATTACCTGTTCTTTTGTTAGCACGCTGACATCAGTGATGCGAGATTTATTAAATCCTGTTCTAATTCCGCTTTCTCTGGTGGCGAGCAAAGGTAGCTGAAGACTGTCTATTTCTGCTTTTAAGGCATCTCTAATTAAATCGCAAATCAAAATATGAAGAAAAGTTGGCGGAGTCATCGTTTCGAGTCTGCCATTGACTAATTCATAATGGTTATCTGTATGGTCGTCATAGACAATGTATTCTTCAAAAGTATATAAATTCTGCTGGGTTGCTTTAACCATTAGTCAAAAATACTTCCACATTTAAACAATCTGTAAGAGCGGTTCGCTTTAAAAGAATCCTCCAGGAGTCCTCTTCGCATATAGCTTTGCGTCGTAAACCGCCCCTACATAATTTGTCCTTGACTTTTAAGCTACTTGTTCTACTTCGACAATTTCAGGAATTTTTTCTCGTAAACGGCGTTCGATTCCCATTTTGAGAGTCATGGCAGAGCTAGGGCAAGATCCACAAGCACCCTGTAGCCTGAGTTTGACAATTGGGCCTTCAATTTCAGCTAATTCGACGTTGCCGCCGTCAGCCATAAGATAAGGACGTAGTTCGTCTAGGACGGTTTCTACATTGTCCATCGTTAATGCTAATGTCATAGTTGTATTTAGTTGATTTAGTTGATTTAACTGTATTACTTGTAATCTAATCCTAGCGCGGTCTATACAAACTTAGGGTAAGTTAGGCGATCGCAGCAGGTTCTAACAGTTTACTTTCAGAAAAGATAAATTCAGTAGTAATTTTATCTGAGTTGGGGTCGATAGATTCAATTACCTGGTGCTTGGGAACATAATATTTATCGAGTTTTTCGTAACTTTCACTAAATTCGCGTTTAGCTTTCAAATCATTGGTTTTGGAATCGCGAAAGATGGCATTATAGCCAGTGGAAATATAGCCTTCTCCAGTATCCAAACTTTCGTTAGTGTTAATCACAAACGCCATCGGACCCATAACTCGACTCACCTGACAAATTTCAGTACCGCGAATTTTATAGTTAGACCCCATCGAGTCTCCTTTAACTAAAATTTCGACTGCACCTGTATTATCTTCTTCTCCTAGAGTAAAAGTGCTTTTTCCATGAGCATTTTCAAAGCTGTTGCGTTTACGGTGAGTAATTACATCTCGCATATGGTTATAAACGCTCTCTGCTACCTTTTCGTCGTCAATTCCCGAGACTTCTACCCCTAGATCTTTGTTTACTTTGATCTCAGCCTTGTAGGTTTCGTCTCCTTGCTTCAATTCTAGTTTAGTTGTATAGCCAGGAAAATCTTTATCCCAAGTATATCGGTGTTCGTAGGCTGCGCGAAAGCGATCGCGGGCAGTATTATCGTTCATATCTATATCTCTAAATATTTTCTTTCCTAATCTAGTGTAGAAAAATTTGCTTTACTTAGACTGAATTGATAGAAAAATCTAAGCTCAACTTGTAATAATTTTGTTTCATATAGGTTACTAAGAAAATTGAGTAGCGAGTAGCAAGTAGCAAGTAGCAAGTAACAAGTAACAAGTAACAAGTAACAAGTAACAAGTAACAAGTAACAAGTAACAAGTAACAAGTAACAAGTAACAAGTAACAAGTAACAAGTAACAAGTAACAAGTCT
>NZ_PVWF01000119.1 GCF_003003995.1 Pleurocapsa sp. CCALA 161
AATTTCAAGATAGTCTATTAGATGAATTAATTCATCCAGAAGATTTGCCATTTTTAAAACATCATTTTGCTAACTGCCTTTTGCTAGAAGATGATAAATATTTAGAAACAGAGTATAGGATCAAAAATATTGCTGGTCAATGGCATTGGCTACACGATAAAAACACTGTCTTTGCGCGTAATTCAAGTGGCGCAGTTACGCAAATTTTAGGTATTGCCCAAGATGTAACTCAAACTAAACAAGTTCAGTTACAGACTCAAGAATTAAACGAAAAATTAGCCGAACAAATTAAAAATTTAAAAATCCGCGATCATGCCAGAATCAAACTAGCTCAATTAAATGGATTTGTTCAAGCCTGTACTAGCTTGGAGGAAGTAGAACACATTATTGCCGATTTGTTACAGCCTCTGTTTCCTCATACTGCTGGTGTAGTTTATCTTATGAGTAATAGTAAACATACCTTGGAGGCGATCGCAACTTGGGGAGAGAGCAAGAGTGAGAGTAATTTTGAGCCTAAAGAATGCTGGGCAATAAGAAGAGGAACTATTCATGTCTCTCATCCTCAGTCTCCAAAATTATATTGTTCTCATGTAAATAAAGAAGCGCAGTTGAACCCTTGTTTGTGTTTACCCATGATTGCCAAGGGAGAAACTATTGGAATGCTGCACCTCAGCTTTGATAATCGAGAAATTATTGCTCAAGCAATTCAAGATTTAGCCGAAACTGTGGCACAAAATTTGGCAATGTCTTGTGCTAATTTACAATTGCTACAAAAGCTAAAATATCAAAGCTTGCGCGATCCTCTGACTAATTTATATAATCGTCGCTATTTACTAGAGTTTCTCAAAAAAGAAATCGATCGCGCCCATCGCCAGCAACATTCTATTGGCTTAATGATGCTTGATATAGATCATTTTAAACATTTTAATGATGTCTATGGTCATAGCGCTGGAGATCTGGTACTAGCTCAAGTAGGTAGTTATCTTTTATCAGCAATTCGCCGATACGATGTTGCTTGTCGTTATGGTGGAGAAGAATTAGTGATTCTTATGCCCGATGCTTTAATAGAAAATATTATTCTTTGTGCAGAAAGAATTAGAGCAGGAGTCAACAGCCTTAAACTAGAGTATGAAGGTCAACAGTTAGATTTAATCAGTGTTTCAATTGGTGTAGCTTGTTTTCCCGATGATAGTAGCAATGCAGAACAACTAATCAAGGCTGCCGACAAAGCTCTCTATAATGCCAAAGAGGCGGGTAGAAATTGTGTGAAACGATATGAGTGATTATTGATCGCTAAGACGATAGACTTCTTCTGCTACTCTTTTTAAGCGTTTTAATTGAGCTTGCATATCTCTTTTAGTTAAGCTTGCTGCAAAATTATTAAAGCCCCAGCTAACTAAAGGATTAGGAATTTCAAATTCAAAACGATTGAGCAGAAAAGTACCGTCTTTGGTAGGTTGACATTCCCAGCGATCGCGCCCCTTAAAAAAGCCGTCAAACTCCCAGACAATTAAACCTGGTTCTCTTTGTGCTACAACACTCCTTAAGCTAGGCTGTAGCACAGGAATTTTGAGCGTAAAACGGCTGAGACTGCCTACTTGAGTATTCCAAATCCCAATTGGTTTGCATTCCACTAAAGGATTTAGCCAACGATGCATGAGCTTTAAATCCGTTAAGCATTCTTCTGTAATCACTGAACTTGCTTTAATCTGAATAGATTGTTCAAAAACTTGTGGCGACATAAATTTTTTCGTAACGATAAAAAGTTAAACAGAAAAACATGAATTGTAAAGCTTGATTTAAATAAAATGCAATCTTAATACTATCTTCATTTTAAAATTAGAGAATACAATACAACTCTTGCGGGTAGTATGATTAGCCATAGCTTAAAATTATAATATCAAGTAAAATATTAAGTTTTAACTAGGCAGATTTAACTAAAAAAGAGCTAATTTTGTGAATTTTTGCAGCATTAGCAATTTAATTTGGCATAATTATCGCAGAAAAGTATATTTGCTTGTGAATAACAAGGCATCTGTATTGTTTCCCGCTAATATTAATGCGGAAATGACTAGATGAATTAAGACTAAAGAACATGACACAATTAATTAGTAATATCTCGTCACTAGATCCGTTGCTGTTGGGGCAGTCAAGGCAATTCGATCAAATCATATCTCCACTAGGAATTAACCTGGGAGAGTCGGTGCTGGGTTTACTCAAGGCGATCGCTATTTTTGTTGTTGGTTGGATTATTGCCGCCGTCATCAAAGGCATTATCAAAAAGATCCTCAACAGCACCAACATAGATAATAGAATTGCTGCTGCCGTCACAGGACAGAGGGGGGGAGAATCTTTCCCCATCGAAAGCTGGATTGCCACTGCGGTCTTTTGGATCATTATGCTGTTTGTTATTATAGCCGCACTAAATGCGCTACAGTTACAGGCGGTGTCCGCTCCTCTCAACACTCTGCTAGATCAAATTACTGGCTTTATACCGAAATTTATCGGTGCTGCTGTCTTGCTGGGTATTGCCTGGGTAGTGGCGACGATAGTTAAAACTATTGTCACCAGAGGATTAGGCGCATTAAATATTGAGCAGCGCATGGGTCTAACTACCACCGATACAGGAGATTTTTCCTTAACCGATACTTTAGGCAATGCCTTGTATTGGTTTATCTTCCTGCTATTTTTACCCGCAGTCCTCAATGCTTTACAGCTTAATGGAACTCTAGAGCCAATTCAAGCAATGCTCAATGAAATTTTGGCATTGCTACCTAATATCTTAGGTGCCGTAATTATCGCGGCTGTATTTTGGTTTGTAGCCAATATAGTTAAACGTATTGTTAGTAATCTATTAGCAGCAACTGGGATAGATAATATTGGCAGGAAAGCTGGCTTAGGTGCAGGGGGAAGAGGACAATCTTTATCCTCTATTATTGGCACTGTCGTTTTTGTGCTAATTTTGATTCCTGGGTTGATTTCCGCTTTAGAACAGCTACAAATCAATGCTATCTCCGCACCAGCTACAGACATGTTGAATCAGGTCTTAGACCTACTGCCCAAAATATTTGCAGCAGGAGTAGTTCTGGCTTTCTTCTATTTTGTAGGACAGTTTGTCTCAGATTTTGTTACCAGTATTCTGACTAATATTGGATTTAATAACCTGTTGCAGTGGTTGGGTATCTCATCGACAACTCCTGGAACAAGCGCTATTCCCAGAACTACGTCTCCAGATGAACCGATTGATTTAGGCTTAGGTACAGAACAGCCCACTATGATTCAAACTGAACCTACAATGGGTTCAAAAACTCCGTCAGAGTTAGTCGGTTTACTCTGCTTGGTAGGAATTATGCTGGTAGCTACTCTTACCGCAGTGGATATCTTAGGTATTCCTGCCTTAGAAGATGTCTTCCGTATTATTTTAGCGATCGCTGGTCAAGTTTTAATTGGCGTAGTCGTTTTTGCGATCGGTTTATATTTAGCTAATTTAGCTTATAATCTCATCCTGTCGTCAGGCACTTCTCAATCCCGCTTGTTGGCTCAGTCAGCACGAGTGGCAATTATTGCCTTGGTTGGCGCAATGGCTCTTAATCGTATGGGTATTGCACCTAATATCGTCAATCTAGCCTTTGGCTTGATTCTTGGTGGTATTGCCGTGGCGATCGCTCTAGCCTTTGGCTTAGGTGGTCGAGAAGTTGCCCGAGAAGAATTAAAATCTTGGGTTAGTTCTTTTAAATCAAAATAAAGCTTCAAGTTCAGCAATAATTGCTCAACTTTAGATTTAAACTATAAACTTCCAGTAAATAAATACTGGAAGTTTTTTTAGGTCTAATTTTTAACTACTACCTACTACCTACGAGCCGATCACCCTAATTGTCCTAATCTAACTTTGTACGACTATACTTCACATTCCATCCGAGCAAATGTAATAGCATCAAAGCCAAAAGCCAGCATAATTGGCATGGGAGATAGAAATAAACAGCTAGTGAATATAGCAGTAACACTAACTATTGCAGCAGAATACAGCCATTTTTTTTCGTTATTAGTCAAGCCTTTTTCGCTTTTAATTAGCCTCATAACTTTCTGAGGAATAGGTTCTGGCATGACGCAGTTGGGAGGAAACGCCCAATAATGATTGTAACGTTCCATAAATACGTCTGTCCAACCGTTGCGATCGCACCATTCTTGAATCCATTCGTCTTGAAAGTGTTGCATAAGATTTTATTAAGTAATTAACTCGCTTGATAATTCTCTTAAAAACTATGATTTAGTAAATACTTTAATATCAGTAAATTAATCTGTATTCATCAACATTAGCAAAAGTCTTATTATTTTTAAATAGCTTGCCTTTATTACTTAACAAACCTTAAATGTACAATTATTACTTGATTAATAGCGATAAGTATAATTGCTTAAAAGGGATTTTGGGCTTTTGAATTACTTAATATATCTTGATTCTTTCGCCTATCAATTAATTACTTGATAATCTACAATTGCCAAAAGAAATTAGCTTTAGACTACTTAATAATCTTTAAATTTTGTTTCAGTGCAGATAAAATTTAGCTTCATATCCCAAGGATCTTTTGTTAGTTGAACCTCGTCAGCGAAGTCAAACAATATGCCGATAGTGGCAATATTCAAATTGTGATTGGTTTTACCAGTTCGAAAGAGATCGCGACTTAACAAACGATCATAAAAACCACCGCCATAACCCAGGCGATAACCTTGAGCATCACAGGCTACAGTGGGAACTAAAATTAAGTCGGCTGTGGCTGGATCGACTATGGTTGAATTCTCATGGGGTTCTTGAATACCGTATTTTCCTATCTTTAATTCTGTTCCAGGTTGCCAGCAGTGCCAGACTAAAGACTTACCAACACAACGAGGAAAAGCCCAGTTTTTATCCAAACTGAATAAGGGAGCAAGATCTGGCTCTTGACGAATACTAAAATATGCCAAGATCGTCTGCGCCTCTTGAAAAAGAGTAATTGATTTAAGGCGATCGCAAATTTGGTTACTTTTTACTTGCCATTCTGCGAGGGATAGTAACTGTCTTTGTTGTAGAATTTCTCGTCGCAAAGCGGATTTATCTAACGATGGCATCAATCAAAGCTGTTTTATAGCTGCTTGGTCATCTTGATCATTTTGACATGAGGAATCCCCGCTTCGTTAAATTGTTCGCCAACTATTTCAAATCCTAGTTGTTGATACAACTGGGCAATGTACGCTTGAGCATGAACTATAGCTAAAGATTTACCCCGTTGAGTAATAGTGGATAAAGCTGATCTCATTAAATGTTTTCCAATACCCTGCTTTCGATAATCAGGTAATACAGCTAATCGCTCTATCTTGATTGTATCGCCATCAATTTCTCTGATTCTCGCTGTCGCTATTGCTTGACCATTAATATAAGCTAAAAAGTGAGTAGCACTAGGATCTAAACCGTCAAACTCCAACTCGGCTGCTACTCCCTGTTCTTCCTGAAATACCTTGGTTCTAATCTGATTAATCATAACCATATAGTCTTGATACTCAACAGTTTCTATTTTTAGTGAGTCCATTTTGCTGAAAAGCCTAGATTTCAAAATATTATTTTAAATTGTCATGCTCAGTTAAAATTTTCTCGACCCTTGCTTCTTGAATTTTAGAAGTTAGTTTTTTTGACTCATGAAGATCTCTTTGAGTTTTAGTGAGGCTCACGGTTGAACCAACAGTAAATGCTAAACCCATCCCCATAAAACCTTTAATCCATGAATTTGCTGGCAAATATAGAATACCCAGGGAAGTAGCAGAAATAGATATGATGAAAGATAGCCAAGTTTGAGCTATCCAGGCAGAACTATGATCTTGATTTACTGTTTTAGTCATCAGCTTGATTTCTCATGAATACATGCTAGTTACCAAACATCTTAGATAAGTTTGCTGCGTAGAAATACAACTAGATGACGGTTGTTTGACTGGATCTAAGATCGATTTGAACTATTAGTATTTAACACAGTAAGCGATCGCTTAAGCTCAAGTAGAATAGCTAAAAACTTGACTAGCCGTAAGTTGCAGTTGAGTCAACAGTTGAGAATTGATCGAGTCATCATCTTGATCAATATTTTCTTGGTAAAGTCCGTTATCCAATAACAGTACTGTTATTTTGCTTTCTTGAGGATCGACAATCCAGTACTCAGCTATTCCTCTGGCTTCGTATTCCAATCTTTTATAGCGATAATCCCGATCTCGATTAGCTTTTCCAGAAGACACTACCTCTACAACTAAAGCGGGGGGAAGCATATCAATGTTGATTGTACTGCGTTGATTATTGTAGAGATCGTTGGCTAAATTTTCTGTAAGCACCATTAAATCTGGTAAACGAACCGTTGCTCTACTGCCACTAACTACAATCTCAGTATCTTTACAGCGAAGAAGACGAGGAGAAACAAACTAAGCAAAAATTAGCAGTAACTTAATGGCAATTTCGGCATTTTGCGGACTTTCAGGAGGCATCTCGATTAAATTCCCTGAAACCAACTCATAATGTTTTTCAGCAGTGTTTGACCGCGCCAAATATGCTTTTAGAGTTAGTAGTTCGGTAGCAGCCATTTTGGAAAAAGTTAATTTCTCTTGATTTTAGCAAGTTTATAACTCATCGGGATAACCATAACTTGCGGGTTGGGGTATCCTACCTAACTAGGTGGTTAGCTTATCGTTACAATTAATTTAAATCAAATCAATTGTACAGAGAAAATTACAAATTAAAGTAGCCTTGCTATAGATAAGTGCCGATTTGATACCTAATTATCCTTAGCTATGGCTCAAATCAATATATTTTTTATTAAATTAATTAGTCAGATTACTAAATATCAATTATAGATTTTATTCCTTAAATTAAGAGAGAAGTGACTCAAATGCAACCAAACAATCCTCAAAAGTTTACCGAAAAAGCCTGGCAAGCGATCGCCAATACCCAAGATATCGCCAAACAAAATCAACATCAGCAGGTAGAAACTGAACACCTGTTTAAGTCTCTAATCACCGAAGAGGGATTAGCCAGCAGTATTTTTAATAAGGCTGACGTGAGCGTTCAATCTTTACGCCAAAGAGTTGATCAGTTTATTAATCAACAACCGAAGGTTAGTAGCTCGAACAATAGTGTGTTTTTAGGACGCAGTTTAGATACTCTATTAGATAGTGCAGAGAAATATCGCACCGAGTTTGGTGACGATTATATTTCGATTGAGCATCTTGTCTTAGCCTTTACTAAAGACGATCGCTTTGGACGCAAGCTAATGCAAGAGGTTGGCTTAACTGAAAACAAATTAAAGGATATTATTAAACAGGTGCGCGGAAAGCAAACAGTAACCGACCAAAATCCCGAAGGTAAATATCAGGCTTTAGAAAAGTATGGGCGAGAGTTAACTCAACTGGCGCGGGAGGGAAAGTTAGACCCCGTGATTGGTCGAGATGAAGAAATCCGTCGGACAATTCAGATCTTGTCCCGTCGTACAAAAAACAACCCTGTTTTAATTGGTGAACCAGGGGTGGGTAAAACAGCGATCGTTGAAGGATTAGCTCAACGGATTATTAACCGTGATGTGCCTGAATCTCTGCGCGATCGCCAAGTGGTAGCCTTAGATATGGGTGCTTTGATTGCTGGGGCAAAATTGCGCGGTGAGTTTGAAGAACGGCTTAAAGCTGTACTCAAAGAAGTTACTGAGTCGCAGGGTAATATTATCCTGTTTGTGGACGAGATCCATACTGTTGTTGGTGCGGGTGCAGCACAAGGTTCGATGGATGCAGGAAACATCCTCAAGCCGATGCTAGCTAGGGGTGAATTACGCTGTATTGGCGCGACTACCCTAGATGAATACCGTAAGTATATTGAGAAGGATGCAGCTTTAGAAAGGCGCTTCCAGTCAGTATTGGTTGGCGAACCCAACGTTGTGGATACGATCTCGATTCTACGCGGACTCAAAGAGCGCTATGAAGGACACCACGGGGTATCGATTACCGATACCGCTTTAGTCGCTGCTGCAACATTATCTAACCGCTATATCAGCGATCGCTTTTTACCCGATAAGGCGATCGACCTAGTAGATGAAGCAGCAGCCAAACTCAAGATGGAGATTACTTCTAAACCTGAAGAGTTGGATGAAGTCGATCGCAAAATTCTTCAGCTAGAAATGGAAAGATTATCCATTGCCAAAGATGACGATTCTATTTCTCGTGAAAGACTGGAAAAGCTAGAAAAAGAACTGGCGGACTTAAAAGAAGAGCAATCAGAAATAAATGCTCAATGGCAGTCAGAAAAAGAAGTAATTGACCAAATTCGTACTTATAAAGAAGAAATCAACGCAGTAAACCTGGAAATAGAGCAAGCAGAACGAGATTATGACCTCAATCGCGCAGCAGAACTCCGCTATGGCAAACTAACCAAGCTACAGCAGGATATAGCAGAAATTGAGCAAAAATTAGCGGAAAGACAAACTACAGGCAACTCTCTGTTACGAGAAGAAGTCTTAGAGTCAGATATTGCGGAAATTATCGCTAAATGGACAGGAATTCCGCTTAAAAAACTAATCGAGTCAGAGAAATCAAAGCTACTAAACCTAGAAGCTGAACTGCACGAACGAGTTATCGGACAGGAAGAAGCCGTGACTGCGGTAGCCGATTCCATTCAGCGATCGCGCGCTGGACTCGCCGATCCTAACCGTCCCACTGCTAGCTTTATTTTTCTCGGCCCAACTGGAGTTGGTAAAACTGAACTAGCAAAAGCCTTGGCGCAAGCTTTGTTTGATACCGAACAAGCCATGATTCGGATCGACATGTCAGAGTATATGGAAAAACATGCCGTATCTCGTTTGGTTGGTGCGCCTCCTGGATATGTCGGTTATGACGAAGGTGGACAGTTGACTGAAGCCATCCGCCGTCGCCCCTATTCGGTAATTCTGTTTGACGAGATTGAAAAAGCTCATCCCGATGTCTTTAACCTGATGCTGCAAGTCTTAGATGACGGTAGACTGACTGATTCTCAGGGTCGTACCGTAGACTTTACCAATACCATTATTATCATGACCAGTAATATTGGTTCTCAATACATCCTCGATGTATCGGGAGATGATACTCAGTATGAAGAAATGCGATCGCGAGTTATGGCAGCTATGCGGGATAGTTTCCGTCCTGAATTTCTCAATCGAATCGACGAGATTATTATTTTCCATGCCTTAGTTAAAGACCAACTGCGTCATATTGTTCAGATTCAGGTCAAGGGCTTAGAACAGCGTCTTGATGACCAAAAACTAGCGCTGAAAATTGCCGATGCAGGATTAGATTATCTTGCTGATTTAGGTTACGACCCCGTATACGGCGCAAGACCACTCAAGCGCGCAATTTCTCGATATTTAGAAACTGCGATCGCAAAATCAATCTTGCGCGGGGAATATCAACCAGGAGACACCATCTTTGTTGATGTTGAAGACGAAAGATTAGTCTTTAAAAAGTTATCAGCCGAAATATTGGCTAAATAGTAAGCAAGAACACAATAAATTAATTGAGGTGGGTTGTCTAACGACCCACCTTTTTGGTATCTTCTCCTCTTTGCAAATAATCTTGAGCAATCTTGACAATCCTCATGGATGCTTGTCCATCACCAAAAGGATTAATCGCTGTTGCCATCTGATTATAAACATGGTCGTTTTCCAGCAATTCAGCAGTAGCATCAACAATGCTTTGAGGATTAGTACCAATTAATTTAGCCGTCCCTGCTTCAACTGCTTCTGGTCTTTCGGTCGTTTCTCTCAAGACTAAAACAGGTTTGCCTAAACTGGGGGCTTCTTCCTGTAATCCGCCCGAATCAGTCAACAATAAATGACAGCGAGCGATCGCGCCAACTAGTTCGCTATAGTCTAATGGTTCTGTTAAAAATACCCTGGGGCGATCGCCTAATGCTGCCTTAATTGGCTCGCGGACGGTAGGATTACGATGCAGTGGCAGCAGTAAAGCTGTATCGGGAAAACGAGCCAAAATCGTCTTAAATCCCTGCAAAATATCTGCCAGAGGTTTACCCCAGTTTTCACGACGATGAACCGTAGCTAACAACACTCGATATTTTGACCAATCTAAATTGGCTACCTCACATTGAGGCTTATTTTTCGCTACGGTCAATAAAGTATCAATCACCGTATTTCCTGTATGATGAATTTCGCCCGTCACTCCAGACTTGTGCAGATTTTTAACGGCTAGTTCAGTCGGGGCAAAATGTAGTTGGGCAATTTGTGAAATTAAGCGACGGTTGGCTTCTTCAGGATAAGGATTATAAAGATTATCAGTACGTAAGCCTGCTTCAACATGAGCGATCGCAATCTGATGATAAAAAGCAGCTAAAGCAGCAGCAAAGGCAGTTGTGGTGTCACCCTGAACAAAAATCAACTGGGGTCTAATCTGCGTAAAAATTTCTGCCAAACCCCGTAAACTATCACAGGTGATGCTACTTAAAGTTTGCTGGGGCTTCATAATCCCCAAATCAAAATCTGCTTTGAGGTCAAATAGCTCCATAACCCGATCTACCATTTCTCGGTGTTGCCCCGTCAAAATTAGATGAGTTTTAATTTGATTCAGATTAAGCTGTTCGATCACTGGAGCGAGCTTAATTGCCTCGGGGCGAGTCCCCAAAATTACCCCGACAGAAATTGGTTTAGTCATAATTCCTCAACGCAACAACAAAACTAATCATGCTTCTTGACAGTAAAAAACCCAGTATACTCTGGGCTTTTTAAGTTAGTATGAGCGAGTCATTAATTATTGAGCGCATTAATCGTTGGGGATTCGATTTGACACTCTTGAGTAATAAGTAATTAACGCCTTAGGTAAATTACCTTTGTTTAAAACTTATTAGTTCGTAGCTGTAAGCTTTCAAAACTCAAACAATAAAGTTCCTCAATATTATTTAAAGTCATTTGATCAATTAATTGAGACTTTAAAAACTATTATTCATAATGGTTTAACCTATCTCAAAAGTAATTTTAATTCACACCCAGAGCAATTAATTAAAGAATAGGCGTTAAACCAGTTATGTTGATTTTTTATTGATTGATAATATCAAATTGGCAGGTTAATGGACACGAAGCGTATACAGGGGTATTAATTAAATCTTTATGACCGTGCAGCCAGTTTAGCCAGCTTACCTCTTCAGGATTAACTCCTTTCAATGCCAAAGCCGCAGCCCCAATCACGACAATCGCCACATTGAGACTCAGAATACTTCCTGTCACGAGTAAAACTGCGCTAGCAGGTAGAACTGTTTGTAAAATAATCGTCGCTAAAAGACCAACTGTAACTACTAAAGCTCCCACGGGAAACCCTACTACTAGAAGACAGACTGTTAGTGTAAAACTCCAAATCAAAAAGCTTCTGGTTAAACCAACATAATTATTCTTTCGGGTAGTTTCCATAGTTTTAAAATTCCTTAAACATAAACAACAACGAAGTTAAGATGCAACTTTGAGTCGACTTTATTTCTCTTGAATAAACTAAGTATAAGAAGGTCTCATCATAAAAATACATTTTAAAAATATATTTTTACATTTAGCAACACATAAACTTAATCATTAATCATCACTCTTTATTTTTAATTTCCTAAATTTCTATCGATCCCCATGGCTTTGAGGCAAATTTTGGCTCTTTTGGTAAAAATGATTGTTTTTACCATAATACTTTTGTTCTTATTAGATTTATATTTCGAGAAGAGTCTTCTGAAGAAAATGAGTATAAATACTTAGGATTAAAATAACTAAAGTTCAGCTTGAAGATTCAAATAAATTAATCAACTAAGAGTCAAAGAACTATATTTTTGTATGGCAATAGTAATGCAACATTATGAACTATTAAATAATGGCAATTATCATAATTCAAGTATCATTTTTTACTGTTTTAATAATTTAAACTGCTTCATTGACTTAGTACAAAACTTAATAAATTTAACAAGAGAAATTAAAACCATTAACTCAAGGTTGAGATTGTTAGAAACCTAGGAGGCTTGGGCATACTAACTTAAATAAAAACAATAGAATTACACACAATAAAAATGAATCAAAAAGTAGATAAATCATCTCGACCACTGCCACCACCACCACCATCAACAATTGGTAGAACTAGCAATTCATTGCCTGAAACACCAGGAAAGTCGGAAAATGATGCTGTTAAATCGCCAGTATCAGTACCAGGCAACAAGCCACAAAGGTCTTCTGGTCAACCTACTTTGGCATATATCATCAAACAAGCCTACGACAAAGGGTACTCAGATGTTCACGTGGGAGTGGGAGAAGTTCCGCGAATGCGCGATCGCGGAGAGATGGCGTTAACAGAATATCCCCAAACCGATCGCAATACTTTTATGAGTTGGCTACACGAGATTTTGAGCGATCGCGAAGTAGAACAATTCAAGCGAGAACTTGAATTTGATGGGGCAACTCAGTATGAGTTTGCCAGGGTGAGGATTAACGTTTTTGACACTTTGCGAGGGCCTGCATTAGTAATGCGTTTGATTCCCTTGAAAATTTTGACGATGGAACAATTGGGTTTACCCCCAGTTTTTAAAGATATTTCTGATCAGCACAAGGGTCTAATTCTAGTCACAGGGCCGACTGGTTCAGGTAAATCGACGACCATGGCAGCAATGGTGGACTATATTAACAGCGAACATGCCAAGCATATTATTACCATCGAAGATCCAATTGAATTTGTACATCGTAGTAAACGCTGTTTAATTAAACAACGAGAAGTCGGCATCAATACACACAAGTTCGATCATGCCCTCAAAGCAGCATTACGGGAAGACCCTGATATTATCTTAATTGGGGAGATGCGCGATCGCGAAACAGTCAACACGGCGCTCAAGGCAGCCCAAACAGGTCACTTAGTTATGGGAACGTTGCACACCAACAGTGCGGTTAAAACTATCGAAAGGATTTTAACCCTCTATACTGCTGAAGAACAGGATGCAATGCGCGTGGCAATTTCTGAATCCCTAGTGGCTGTGATTTCCCAGGGATTATGCCGTACCACTGATGGCAAGCGAGCTGCGTATCATGACATCATGGTCAATACAGAAACTGTCAAAGAATATATCAAACAGGGTAAATATGATGAGATTCACAATCTCATGTTGGATGGAGAATATGACGGTATGATTACTACCAATC
>NZ_PVWF01000120.1 GCF_003003995.1 Pleurocapsa sp. CCALA 161
TTGCACCACAGTAATTAAACTCACCAAAGGCTTGTCCAATGGCTGTGACGACAAAACATTTAAAATCTGTCCAATAATATAAGGAACTACTAGATCGATAATTTCAAATAGACTAGAAGCTGCGATACTGAAAATTGCGATCGCCTTATACTTACTAAAATAACCAACAAGATTGCGCCAAGAAGACATATTAAATGATTACTAATTACTGACTAGCGATCAACTGGTGGGCATTATCTAAAAATAATCAGTTGTTATGATCGTTACTTTCGATGCCCAACCTATTAATTGCTCATTGTTTTTGGTTTTTTTCGTAACTGATTCATCTACCGAGAGAAAAGCTGCTTAGATAAATAGAGGAAGTTTTATCCTCATCCCATATTCACATTAACAATATACACATGTCTCCTAATTCCACTTTAGCTATTCCTAACTTATATCGCTCAGTATTAGCCAACGGCATTACCCTCATAATTGTTGAAAACCAAGCAGCCGACATTATTTCAGCTCGCTTTTTTGTTAAAGGTGCAGGGACAATTGTTGAACAAGCAGAGCAAGCAGGATTAGCCAATTTAGTCTCAGCAGTGATTACTAAAGGCACGGAAAATTTATCTGCCTTAGAAATTGCCGAAAAAATAGAATCGATCGGTGCGGGATTGGGGACAGATGCAACCACCGACTATTTTTCCTTAAGTTTAAAAACCGTTTCCGCCGATTTTCCACCGATGTTAAATCTCTTGGCAGAAATTATGCGATCGCCAACTTTTCCTGAATCAGAAGTAGAATTAGAGCGCAAGCTAACCTTGCAGAGTATTCGCTCCCAAAAAGAACAACCGTTTAATGTCGCTTTTAATCAACTTCGGCAGCAGATGTATCCCCAACATCCCTATGGTGTTTCGGTACTAGGCACAGAAGCCAGTGTCAGCAGTTTAACCCGTAACCAGCTACAGCAATATCATCAAACTTATTTTCGTCCCGATAATTTAGTCATCAGCCTCTCAGGCAGGATTACTCAAACACAAGGGCAAAATTTAATTGAGGGAGTTTTTGGCGATTGGAAAAACCCAGACCAACCTCTGTCAATTTTTCAGCTACAGTCACCGATTTTAAATCCTTCTCAACAAGAAATTGCTCAAGACACCCAACAGTCAATCGTCATGCTGGGTTATTTGGGGAGTAAAGTAAATCTGGAAGATTACCCTGTTTTAAAATTAATCAGTACTTATTTAGGTAACGGACTTTCCAGCCGTTTGTTTGTGGAACTACGAGAAAAACGAGGACTAGCCTACGATGTTTCGGCATTCTTCCCGACTCGCTTAGATACCGCTCCGTTCGTTACTTATATGGGAACAGCACCAAGCAATACGGAAATTGCCATTGAAGGTTTAAGCAGCGAAGTTGCCAGATTAACTAAAGAAACTTTGAGCGAGTCAGAAATCCAAGGGGCAAAAAACAAACTATTGGGGCAATATGCGTTAGGCAAACAAACTAACAGTGAGATTGCTCAAACCTATGGCTGGTATGAGTCCCTTGGGTTGGGGATCGAGTTTGATCGTACTTTTCAAGCTACAATTGCGCCGATTACTGCCGAACAAGTGCAGGAAGTAGCCAATAAATACTTAAGTCAACCTTACCTGTCGATTGTTAAACCTGAATAAAAACAGTATAGAAAGCGATCACAATCTTTAAAATCTTTAAACTGTTAGTTCTGTTTCAACCTCCAGTGGGATCTGAGCCTCTACCATAGATGAATAAATTGGGACAGAAGCATTAAGAGCTTCAAAGCTAACAACTAGAGAGTAGGGGACAGAAGCATCTGGATTATTATCCCAACCTTCATGTCCCACCACAGCTATACAAAAAGCTTCTCTGAGTTGATAAGACTTTACAATTGTCCAATCTTTCTGAATAGTTCCTGCACTCCTAGAAATTTCTTTGATTGTTTTATGATTTTTTTGTTTACCCAAAGTCCAAGTAAAAAGCCCTTCTCCCTTTTCAGAATTTTCAGGTGCATCATATTCTTTGAGTATTCTATTAAGAAAACAATCTGAAGCCTCTCCTTTTTTGCTACAATCCCAATCAAGCCAAGTTGAAAGATATCGCCTTTTATTACGTCTAGTTCTCCGAGGTTGAGCTTTGGTAGATAAAGTTATCTCTAATAAAATTTCTAATTCTTCTCCCTGAGATATAAGCTCTTGCGGTAGTTGGACTTGATAAATATGAGCTTGTCTTGCTTTAATTCGTCTTTCTCCTCTAGTAATCAGAGTAATTCGATTGGGAGTATTTCTGATCGCTCGATCAAGATTGGGAATACCATAACCAATCTGACGAATAGCATGAAAAAGATTTACGTCACTTTGTTTTGTCCATTCTGGTAATCTAGCGGATTGAACAATCAACGCGCGATATAATAAACAGCTTTCATCTGGAAATTCAGCCTCAAGACAAGCTGCAATGTGAGTAACTTTTCCTGTAGAGAAAGAGACTCCTACTTGATCGCAAGCTATTGAAGACCCACCATTTAAAGTCGATCGCACTAATTCAGGACATACTGCATCTGGAGTGTTTAAACTAGGGATATTATTATTATCAGTAACTACATCACCACCATATTCAACTACTTCGGGTTTAATTGTGTCCCAAATACCTAAACCAGAACAAGAAAAGGCTGATGGTTTATCTTTATCTGCAAGAGAAGTAAGGGGTGGATTATTGTAATAATTAGATGCAACAGAGCCAACAGTTAAAGCTTGAAAACTTTGGGCTGGATTAGCAATTCTGCAAGAATCTTCAAGTAAATAATCTGGGTACAAATGATTAGCTTGTATGTGATCTAGGATAGATAATCTTGTGTTTCCCACCCTATTATTCAAAGATAAATTTCCAGCAGCAACAATAAAAAGAATATCATTTTGATAAGTTAATTCATCAATCGCAGCAGCCCAAGCACTCATATAACGAGTTCTACAGGGAACAGAACCAGTAATAGAATGATTATAGATTCTAGTATTATATTGTTTGTAATAAAGATCGACTATTTCTTTAATTAAATCTGGAGGAAATAATTGTTTTATAAGTTTACATTTATCATCTAAAATTCTGGCATTTTGTAACCAACAAATCGCTTGTTGTTGACCAGTACGAGGAATAGTTCCAGGATAAAGTATTGCGCCAGCAACTCTAGTTCCATGTCCACCATTACTCACATAATCAGCAGTTTGATCACTTTTTCCAGGAATCCAACAAGTTGAACTTTGAGAATCCATCGCTGCTCTTAATAAGGGATGTCTTTCTTGAATTCCACTATCAATTACACAAACTTTAGGCGCATCTTTTTGAGGAGGTTGTAATTCAAAAGTTGTTTCTGTAGATTGAGATGAAATCTGACTTTGAATCAGTTCTGCAAACTCATCTGGTTCACTAACTTCAAAAATGTAAGGAAAGTTAAAAACTAAATCTTTTAATCCTTTTCCTGAAATCTGAATGCGACAAGAAAAACTATCAGGAAGTTCAATGAATTTTGGAGTATCTCCATCAACAATAGATAAAATTTGACCTTGATAGCCTTCAACAAATATTATCAGTTCATCTTCTCGTTGGGATTTTAAATTGTCCCATTCTTCATAAGTAGTATCTCTCTTATTTCTCCACTTATTTAACTTTTCACTGTAGCTGTCAACAGTTTCATCATCTTTTTTGATAGGATAATCAAATAACTTAATACTATTTCCTATACAAGCTATTCCAATATCAATAATATATATTTGCTCATCTTCAACTGCATCCCAATGTACTAACAATTCAGGAGAAAGAATTGATTCTATTTTCTGATATCCTTCAAATATTTCCCATATTTCGGGTACTGAACAACCTCCTTTTTGTTCTTTAATAAACTGTTTAATTCTTTGCTCTAATTTTGTTAGTTCTAAATCTGCTGATGCGCCGATGATATATCCATCTTCTAAATCGCCAATTACTTCTATTCCATAACCCTTAAGTATGTCTGGATCGAAAGTATCGGGATCGACTTGTAAAATGATCCGTCGTGCATCAGGAAGTTCTGGTTTGTCTTCTTTTTTTCTTTCTTCTATAGAAGATTGCCAATCTGCAACAATTGAATTTACAGAACCTTTTAGCTTATTTCCATGTCCCCAGCGATCGCTTTTATTTCTTGCTGTTGTGGGATTTAGTTTTTTTCCTCCTCCTCCTGTAGCAGGTTTTGCAGTTCCTTCTTTTGTTAGTGTTAGTCGAATATGAGTAAATTGCTTCGAGTTATCAACCATTAAGTTTTTTAAAATTAGAGACAGCTAACTCCAGGAAACTTTGATTTCTTCTATAGCTTCTTCTAAGTGTTCCTGAATAACTAACTCTTCTCGATCTAGGATGGCTCGTTTAGCTGCGTCTTGTGCGACTCTTACAGCTTGTGCAGACGAAAATCCTTCCATTTGCTGAATAATCAACTGCCAATTAATTGAACCTACTTCAATCGCCGATAGAGTTTGTCTAACTATCAATTCTAGCTCCTGTTTTCCTGGCAGTGGTACTTCAATCACATCATCGAAACGTCTCCAAAGAGCAGTATCAAGAGATTTATTTAAATTTGTAGCCGCTACCAAAAGACCAGAATAAGACTCATATTCATCTAATATTTGGAGAAAAGTATTGACTACACGCTTTATTTCTCCTACCTCTTGAGTATCTTCTCTAGATTTAGCAATAGAATCGCATTCGTCAAAAAATAACAAACAGGGATTCTTAGAAGCAAGATCGAATACTAATCTTAAGTTACTTGCTGTCTCTCCTAAATAAGAAGAAACCATTGCATCAAAACGAACTTTGAGTAAAGATAATCCTGTATTCCAGGCTAAACGCTCTGCGCCTAATGTTTTTCCACAACCTGGAATACCAAATAAGAGAATTTTTTGTCTATAACGTAATCCATGATGAGCAAGTCTATCTCTTGCTGCATATTCTTTTTCTATTCTCTGAAAACGGTTTTCAACATATGAAGGTAAAATCATATGATGCCTTAGTTTTTCTCTAGGAATGAAAGTAACTAAAGGAGTATTAAACCTATGAGAAGTTGGTAATACACTTAAAGTCTCTAAATCGGCTTTAGTTTCTATTCTATCCTGGGAAGATCTTTGTAAAGATGAGCGAGTGAGGTCTTGGGGGTTTCCCCTATGAGCAACTGGCGATGGAGCAGTGCCATTTCTTTTAACTAGACTATCTGTCTGATTTACTTTAGCTATATTTTCTAATTGATTAGCTAAAAGTGTATGACCTTTTTTTCTCTCATCTTCAATAACTGAGCATGTGAGCTTGTCAATCGCTTCCTGGTCATCAAGTGCGATCGCTCTAAATAATCTTTTTAGAAGCTCACCTTTCATATTATGCTCTTAGATTAAATTGTTTTTTAAAACAATCAGTATTTATATACTAAACTAATAGGCGTTTATTTAGTTTTAGAATTTCATAAATATAAATTACTCATACACACAAGCAAATTAATAGTTAAGGAGGAATTGGAATCTAAGATTCAGCTGACTGGAAAATTATTGTTAGAGATTAAAGACAATCGCTTATAAACGGCTTTTAATCTATTATGGGGTTTCAATCTAGTTAAAATTTTAGTTGGAATTGGAGCAAATATCTGTGGCATCACCAACTCGTCTATTGATAGCAGCTAGCGGTACGGGAGGGCATTTATTCCCAGCGATCGCTTTGGCTCAACAACTACCAGATTATCAAATAGAGTGGTTGGGTACGGCAAATCGCCTCGAAACCAGTCTTGTTCCAGATGACTATCCTCTTAATACCATCTCTGTCGAAGGATTGCAGCAGAAGTTGAGCTTAAAAACTCTCAAAATTATAGCGGGCTTTTTCTCTTCAATCTGGCAAACTCAAAAATTAATCAAAGAACATCAAATTGATGCGGTGTTTACCACTGGAGGTTATATCGCTGCACCTGCAATCTTGGCTGCCCGTTTGCAAAAGAAACCTGCCATCATTCATGAGTCGAACTATATCCCAGGAAAAGTAACCAAGTTTCTCAGTCGTTGGTGCGATGCTGTGGCGTTGGGTTTTGCGGGAACAGCCGAGTATTTACCCCAAACAAAGACAGTTTATGTCAGTACGCCAGTGCGATCGCAATTTTTTACTTCTCAGTCGTTAGGTTTAAATATTCCCGATGATGCCATGGTAATTTTAGTTTTCGGTGGCTCTCAGGGTGCAGTAGCGATTAATAAACTAGTCCGCGAGGCTGCCTCTGCTTGGTTCGAGCTTGGTGCTTATGTCATCCATCTGACAGGCGAAAACGACCCCCAAGCTGATAGCTTAAAACATCCTCAATATATCTGTTTGCCTTTTTCAAATAACATGGCGGGATTATTACAACGAGCAAATTTAGCCATTAGTCGGGCGGGGGCAGGAACAATCACTGAACTGGCTTTTACTGGCACTCCTGCGGTACTGATTCCCTATCCCTTTGCCGCTGAAGATCACCAAACTTATAATGCTCAAGAATATCAAGATGCAGGGGCAGGGGTATTGTATCAACAAGCCGAATTAACAGCAAAGACACTACAAGAGCAGGTATCCCAGTGGTTGCGATCGCCCCAGCTACTTCAAGACATGGCAGCCAAAGCCAAAGCTTCAGCCGTTGTTGATAGTGCGGAAAGATTAGCGCAATTAGTACGCAGTTTGACTGCTGATTGTTGACTTTGATACGGGTAAAGCAATGCCTTGCCTGTGCTATCTTGACTTCTGACTTCTAAATCTAATTTACGCAATAATTTACAATAAAGATTAATTATTCAGTCTGACAACATCAATAAAAGCGATCGCTATGACAACTGTTGAACAAGCATCAGCATCCTCAGAAATGGATGTTGCGAAAAAAGGTTTACCCGTAACTATTATCACAGGCTTTCTTGGTAGTGGTAAAACTACTCTGCTAAATCATATCCTGACAAATCAAGAAGGACTCAAAACCGCCGTTTTAGTAAATGAGTTTGGAGAAATAGGCATTGATAATGAACTGATTGTATCTACCGACGAAAATATGGTGGAATTGAACAATGGCTGTATCTGCTGCACCATAAATGAGGATTTGGTCAATGCAGTTCATAAAATCATGGAAAGAGCCGACAAAATCGATTATTTGGTGGTAGAAACTACTGGACTTGCCGATCCCCTCCCTGTCGCCTTGACTTTTCTGGGGACAGAATTGCGAGACATGACTCGTCTTGATTCGATTATCACCATGGTAGACTGCGCTAACTTCAGCTTGGATTTATTTAATAGTGAAGCGGCTTTAAGTCAGATTCAATACGGCGATGTGATTATTTTAAACAAAACTGATTTGGTAGACGAAGCCGATGTTGATGCCTTAGAAGTCCGAGTCAGAGATCTCAAAAAAGAAGCTCGTATTCTACGGACGCAGAAGTCAGAGGTATCTCTTCCTTTAATTTTAAGTGTTGGTTTATTTGAGTCAGATAAATATTTTGAGCAGACAGAATCTGCTCATGAACATCAGCACGACCATCACGATCATGAACACCATGAGCATAAACACGATCATGAGGATCATGACCACGATCATCACGCTCATTCCCATCATTTAGAAAACGATGGTTTTACCTCAATTTCCTTTCAGTTTGACCAACCGTTTAACATTCGTAAATTCCAGTATTTTTTAGACAATCAGCTTTCAGAAAATATCTTCCGCGCCAAAGGAATTCTTTGGTTTGATGAAAGTCCTCAACGGCATATTTTCCATTTAAGTGGTAAGCGTTTTACCCTTGAAGACGAAGAATGGCGGGGTGAAAAGAAAAATCAACTGGTTTTAATTGGTCAAAACCTTGATGAAGCAACTATCAGAAAACAAATTGAAAATTGCGTCTGTCTCCCAACAAGCGATCGCGCTCAAGGCTTTGGCAAGTAATTAAGAGCAATTCTACAAATTGTCTGTAATAGACAGTGTTTAGGTAGGGGCGAACAAACTATTCGCCCTGAGCGGATTTGTCGCCTAATTTGGGTCAATGATCAGACTGAACAATCATAGTTAATGAACAACTCTTAATTTCGATGACGACTAATATAGACGAATGCCAAGATGGTGATAAGTTAGCTATTAATTTGATAAACAACTTTGAGAATGAATAATAGTAGCGATCGCGTTTACGGAGCAAGTCCGCAGGACTCAGCGTATCCGATGAGGAATCGCCCATCAGCAATAACTTCCTGTATTATTGTCGGCGGCGGAATCACGGGATTAATTACCGCCACGTTTTTGCAACGAAAAGGAATTAACGTCACAGTACTAGACAAAGGAAAAAGTATTGGTGGACGCTTGGCAACTCGGCGGATAAGTCACGAAAATTCTGTGGCAGGAGTGTTTGATTACGGCGCTCAGTACTTCAGCTCTAGCGATCCACGATTTCAAGTTTGGGTAGATGATTGGTTAAAACATGGCGTAATTAAAGAATGGTGTCAGGGTTTTGGCAAGAGTGACGGCAAACCCAGATATTACGGCGTTAATGGCACTCGCGGTATTGCTCAACATCTAGCTCAAGATTTAGATGTTCATACCAATACGAAAGTAGTTGAGATTGGCTATGATAGCTCCTGGCTAGTTAAAACCGAGGACGAACAACAATTTCAAGGAGAGATGTTATTGCTGACTCCTCCCGTACCTCAAGCTCTAGATTTATTAGATGCTTCTTTGATGGTTCTACCATTAGATATTAGATTCTCTTTAGAGAATATTACTTACCATCGCTGTATTACTGTATTGGCTTTGCTCGAAAAACCCAGCAGTATTCCTGCACCTGGCGGGATAGCTTTAGAAGACAACTATATAACTTGGCTGGCTGATAATCATCAAAAGGGTATTTCTCCTGATGCTTATGCCATAACCCTTCAAGCTAGTCCTAGTTTTAGCGAGGATTATTGGGATAGTGATGATGCAGAAATTGCCTATAAATTACTTTCCGCAGCAGCCGATTATTTAGATTCTCCCGTAATTAAATATCAGGTGCATCGCTGGCGCTATAGTTTGCCTAAAACTTTTCATCCTGAACCCTATTTGGCGTTGTCGGAAATACCTTTGCTTATAGCAGGGGATGGGTTTGTTGCACCTAACATAGAAGGCGCAGTTTTGTCTGGTATTGCTGTGGGGGAATTAATTGGGAAACGGTTTAAAGGTTAATAATTAGCAGTGAGCAGTGAACAGTTAGCAGTTAGCAATGAGCAATGAGCAGTGAACAGTTAGCAGTGAAAAGTAATTAAACTGTTAATAGTAGTTTGCTTAATTATTCTTCATCTAATTATCATGAAATTAATCCCCAGGCTCAAACAATCGTCTTTACAGCAAAGACTACAGTGGATCGCGCAACCAGCTAAATATATGGATTCGGCGGGTAAGCAAGCTCCTGATATATTTCAGGCTGATATTACGGGGGGAGATGGGTATGTCTTTGTTAACCATCCTGAAGCAATGCGACAGATTGTTACTAGCGATCGCTCGAAGTACTTTGCTTCTAGTAAGGAGAATAGATTGTTACAGCCTTTGGTAGGCGATAATTCTCTCTTAATGATTGAAGGCGATCGCCATAGACAACGGCGCAAACTATTGTTACCTCCCTTTCATGGGGAAAGGATGCAGGCTTATGGAGCGTTAATCTGTAATTTGACTCGCGATCTTGTCAACCAATTACAACCAAATCAGTCTTTTGTTGCCAGACATATTACCCAGGAAATATCCTTACAGGTCATTTTGGAAGCTGTTTATGGTTTGCAAGATAGCGACCGCTCTGAGGAATTAAAGCAGCGCATTGCCAGACTGGCTAATATTTTTGAATCGACGCTTACTTCCGCCCTGTTGTTTTTTCCCTGGTTACACAAAGATTTAGGGGCTTGGAGTCCTTGGGGGAATTTGATGCGTCAGCAAAAAGCGATCGATGAAGCGATTTATCAGGAAATTGCCAATAGAAGAACAGAAGATTGTAGCCAACGTCAAGATATTCTTTCGCTGATGATGTCCGCACGAGATGAGTCTGGGGAAGCGATGAAAGATTACGAACTACGAGATGAATTAATGACCCTGATGCTGGCAGGACATGAAACTACCGCTACGGCGATCGCCTGGGGATTATACTGGCTACATCGTTATCCTGAGATTAAAGCGAAATTACAGGCAGAAATCGCTAGTTTGGGGGCAAATCCTGACCCCATGGCGATCGCTAAATTACCCTATCTCACTGCTGTTTGCAAAGAAACCCTGCGGATTTATCCTGTGGCAATGCTTACATTTCCCCGCACTGTCTTAGAATCTACAGAATTAATGGGATATAAGCTAGAAGTAGGACAGGTATTGATGGGCTGTATTTATCTGATGCACCAAAGAGAGGATGTTTATCCTGAACACCATCAGTTCAAGCCCGAACGCTTTTTAGAGCGAGAGTTTGACTCTTATGAGTTTTTCCCTTTTGGTGGGGGGAAACGTCGCTGCATTGGCGAAGCTTTGGCAATGCTGGAATTAAAGCTGGTATTGGCAACAATTATTAGTGAATATAATTTGGAGTTAAAAAGCGGAGCATTCCTGAAGGGAAATCGCCCCGAAATTCCAGCCAGAAGAGGTGTTACGCTAGCACCAAAAAAGGGAGTGGCGATGGTTTTCCAAGGTAAGAGGTGATGTGATCTGTGTCCGACCTCAGAATGCTGCTCATCTGAAGAATGATTGTGTATCAAATGTTTGTATTTTAGGCAAGAATTCTTAAAAAATGTTAAGATTTAAACATGAATAAATTAAACATTGTCAATACCATCACCCTTGAAGATAAGGTAATAGCGATCGCCTTTATTGTGAGCTAAAGCTTACTAAAGCTAGATATTTCGTTCCAATCTTAAAATATCTAGCTAGCAGCAACAATGCTCTCAATATCGTTTTAAGTATTAGTACAGGGCAAGTAATGAATCAATCAATTAACTTATCTATAGAGCAGGAATTTCATCTCAAAAGCTTTGCCGATCAAGTAAAGTATATGTCTCAAGAACAAGCTCAAGAATTTTTAATTGAGCTACATCGGCAAATGATGATCAAAGAAAAAATGTATCAACACCTGATCCAGAAAGAATGGAATCTGTAATTACAAAGTGACTACAAAGCTTAAAGATTATCCCATCGTTTCTTAGTCAGCATGACATACAGATAAACCCTCGGATTGCTCTTTACGTCGTCGAAGCAATTTTTAATTAAACCTACTTTACAAGTATTTAGGGTTTAGCCAGTACCTCAACACTATACATAGGAAACCCATGACTATATTTTCTAAACTCATTCCCATTCCCGAACCAATTCAGAATAAGTCCAGTGTTAGTACTCTAAAAAAATGCCTGGATTGGGGTAAACCTGCCCTGACTATCATTGATGTTAGGTCTAGAGTACTTTTCAATAGTATTCATATAACGGGTTCTATTCCTATGCCAATAGATGAACCTGCCGATCTCACTCTTTCTAATCTCGAACTGAACCGCGATATCTATGTTTATGCAGAAACAGACGAGCAAACTGCTTTAGCAGCAAACAAACTACGTCAGGCTGGTTATCAAAAAGTTTCTGAACTAATTGGCGGTTTAACTGCTTGGAAAAAGGCTAAATATCCGATTGATTGTGGTTAATTACTTTAAAGTATTCTCCTTAAGAACTCGTTTTGACAAAGAATAAAAACAGTAAAGACGCAAAAAAACCTGGAAAACAAGCAGATGGGACGAACAAGCCCATTTTTGCTCATCAATCATTAATTAATACTTTAGAAAGAAAAACTTGAAAAAACAATTTTCTCTAAGCGATCGGCTTGTAATACCTGTTATTTTGATCATCTTGACCCTTTTAGTTGGGCTGAATAGCTTTGTCATTCTTAATCCTGGCCAGGCTGGAGTAATCAGCATCCTAGGAAAAGCTAGAGATGGAGTTTTACTTGAGGGGATTCATTTTAAACCACCTTTAGTTTCCGCTGTAGATACTTACGATCTGACAGTGCAAAAATTTGAAGTGCCAGGACAAAGTTCGACTAAAGATCTTCAGGATTTATCAGCGCGTTTTGCAATTAACTTTCGACTCGATCCTACTCAGGTAGTGGAAATACGGAGAAAACAAGGAACATTAGCTAATATTGTCTCCAATATTATTGCCCCTCAAACCCAAGAATCTTTTAAAATTGCTGCTGCTAGGAGAACAGTAGAAGAAGCTATCACTAAAAGAAATGAGCTCAAGCAAGACTTTGATGATGCTTTGAGTGAAAGACTGGAAAAGTATGGAATTATTGTACTCGATACTAGTGTAGTCGATTTAGACTTTTCCCCAGAGTTTGCCAAAGCAGTAGAGGAAAAACAAATCGCCGAACAAAGGTCTAAAAGAGCTGTTTATGTGGCTCAAGAAGCAGAACAAACTGCACAAGCTGATATTAACCGCGCTACGGGCAGAGCCGAAGCTCAAAGATTGTTAGCTGAGACCCTCAAAGCCGAAGGCGGTCAACTAGTATTGCAAAAAGAGGCAATTCAAGCCTGGAGAGAAGGTGGTTCTCAAATGCCCAAAGTTTTAGTAATGGGAGGAAAAGAGCAAGCAGGTATTCCTTTTTTGTTTAATCTTGGCGGTGTTGAGCAGTATTACTAAATAAATTTTAAAGTTGTTATTTCTATTTACACCTTTATCCTTCTAGTATCGTCTGTAAACGTTTGCGAAACTCCCCTTTAGGATGTCCTCCTTTGACTTCTCCTATAATCTTAAAATCATCATGAGGAGATTCGCAGACAATATAGGTTGGCCATCCCATGTCTTTCTTATCAGGA
>NZ_PVWF01000121.1 GCF_003003995.1 Pleurocapsa sp. CCALA 161
GAAACAGAAACCTAAGTCGTGAGTCTTAGGAATCCCCCACTATATCGGTACTCCGATTAGTGGCGGGAGGATGTCAAGTTTCAATTCAGCAACGCCAGAACTTGTTATGCACCTACTGATTCTTTAGCCGCGTACATTACTTCAAGAGTAATTTCTGATAGATTGCGATCGCGAGCAAATTTTTCAGTATTGCGTTTGACCTTGCCGCGAACAAAACCAGGAATTTTACCAAGTTCGACTTTGGCTTCTTTGTCCCAGTTGAGATCAGAGTCAGCAGAGATGCCTTTGGTAATTACTTCTTTGGTATCATGCCCCCCAAAGATTTCTAACAAGTGATCTTCCATTCCTAAAGTAAAGGAGTTATAAACTAAATCGGCGATCTGGTTTGTGCCTTCGTAACCCATAAACGGTTTGTAACCGATGGGGAAATTCTGAATATGAATTGGTGCAGCAATCACACCACAGGGAATGTCTAAACGTTTGCCGACATGACGTTCCATCTGCGTCCCAAAAATAGCTGAAGGTTCATGACGAGCGATCGCATCACCAATTTCGCCGTTATCTTCACTAATTAAAACTTCATCGCAATATTCGCTTACCTGCTCTCTAAACCAATCAGAGTCATATTTGCAATAAGTGCCAGCCAAAACAACCTGGATGCCCATTTCTCTGGCGAGAATTTTGGTCATGGCAACGGCGTGGGTGTTATCACCAAAAACAACAGCTTTTTTCCCTGTCAGGTTTTGACAGTCAATTGAACGAGAAAACCAAGCTGCTTGAGAAACGTATAGGGTTTGGTTATTGATATAGTCTTCATAATCGACTTCTGCACCCTGGTGATTAATTACCTGCTGTATTTTACGAATACAACGGGCTGTTTCGACTACTCCCATGGGCGTAATATCGACATAGGGCATGGCAAACTCAGCTTCTAAGTATTCCGCCGTCATCATGCCCAATTCGCGATAGGGAACCAGATTAAACCAGGCACGAGGTAGATTTCTCAGGTTATGCACCGAAGCACCATCAGGAATAACCTCATTAACTTCAATGCCCAATTCTGCCATCAGACGTTTTAACTCAGTACAGTCATGCTGATTATGAAAGCCGAGAGTAGAAATTCCGATAATATTGACCGAAGGTTTTTCAGTTTTACCTGTCGGTAGTTGTTCTTGTTTGCGTGCCTTCTCTAGATAATATTTAACTACCTGATGCAAAGTGCGATCGGCTGCCTGGAGTTCATTGTAGCGATAGTGATTAACATCCGCTAACATCACATCTCCCTTAGTATCCATCGAAGCACGGCTGACGAAGTTTTGTAGATCTTCTTGCAAGATGCTGGAGGTACAGGTAGGAGTTAGAACAATTAGATCTGGGCTTTCTTCTTGGTCTTTGCGGGTAATATTATCTACAACTTTCTCTTGAGAACCTCTGGCTAAAACATTGCGATCGACAATACTTGCTGTAACTGGAGTAAAATTTCGCTCCCTTTCGAGCATTGAACGCATAACATTGAAGTAATCATCTCCTAAAGGTGCGTGCATGATTGCATGAACGTTTTTGAATGAGCTGGCAATACGTAGTGTGCCAATGTGTGCTGGACCAGCATACATCCAGTAAGCTAATTTCATAAGTCTTCTCTCCTAGGTAAAGTTGACGCGATTTGTGCAAATGTTGGGACAGAAAATAACGCTATATTTTAAAATCTTGCTCTTTATTGTCTCAGAAATAGGTGAGTAGATGTAATCAACTAATGTTGTCAGATACAATACTTACAAACAAGGCTACAAGCATCATTATTCCTGATGTAGAGCAGTTTTTTATTATCTGTTGAAAACATTTTTAAGGCAATAAATCTTAATATTGATTGCCTTAAAAATTAAACGTTTTAAAATAATTTAAAATACCAATCTTATCTAAATTTAAATTTAAGATTTAAAATTTAATATATCTGTATGTGCTTATGCTGTGTTGTTCAAGCTAATTATAATAAAATAATTAAGATTAAAGCTATCTACTAAAAAATCTCTCTCTCATCTTCTTGGTTTATGTTAAGATTTATCAATGATATGAAAATTACATCCTAGTTGCTAGTGAATATCTGTGACAAAGATTGTAATATGAGAATAAGTAGGTATTTGGCTTTGATTCATGTTCATGAGGAATAGTGAGTGACTGATAGCCAAAAGATATATAGACAATAAAGTAACTGAAGTTAGGGAACTCCTAAGGGGCTGTTATCCGATGGATTATATAGATAAAATACTCGAAAAATTAAAAGATCTAGCTCGAAAACTAATTGAAATATTGCTGAGTCCTGAAGCAGAGCCAGAAAGAGAGACAATTCCCATTCCTGTTGATAGTGGTCAACGTCGTTATCACTAGTGGACAATTTAGTTTCATTAGCAGTGAGTCATGTTGTCTGAGATCAGCGTGTTAGTTTTGCATGGCCCTAACTTGAATCTACTGGGGTTAAGAGAGCCTAATGTGTATGGAAAGACTACTTTAGCTCAAATCGATGACTTGCTAAGATCAGATGCTGAAAAATTGCAGGTAAAAATTGTTTGCTTGCAATCTAACCATGAAGGCGCTTTGGTAGACGCGATACATAACGCCAGAGCTTTGCATTCAGGAATTTTAATTAACCCAGGGGCTTATACTCATACTAGCGTTGCCATTAGAGATGCCTTGGCAGGAGTGATGTTACCAACCGTAGAAGTGCATCTCAGCAATATATATACTAGGGAAGAGTTTCGGCATCATTCATATATTGCACCTGTTGCTATTGGGCAAATTAGTGGTTTTGGTGCAGATAGCTATCGTTTAGGATTGCAGGCACTGATTAACTATTTAAAAAGATAGTAAAGTAAACAAATCAATTATCCGTGTTTATCTGTGCGACGAGTACGATAAAAGTCTAAGAATATGTTGATGACTTTTTTGTTTTTTTATTTTCACTGATATTTAAGGTTCAAATCAATAACTGATAAAATGGCTACTTCCCCTCAAGAAAATTTTGCTCGTCGTCAAGGAATTTTAGGTATTTGGGATACCATAGTCGGTCCTGAAATGTCCTTCACAGAAACATTGGTTTGTGTTTTGCCGACTTTGGTGGCGACAATTTATATCCCTTGCTACGCCATCATTCATCAATTGCAGTGGAACAACATTCAACTTATATTGTCCGCTATTCTAGCTTTCGATTTATTTGGAGGAGCAATTGTTAATGTAACTCCTACTTCTAAACGCTGGCATCATCGTTCTCAAAATGGCTGGCAACATCATGTTGGCTTTGTGTTGATTCATCTTCATCCGATACTAATTACTTTATTTTATGGAGCATCTTGGAGCTATTTTGTGGTATCTTACAGCTATTTAATTTTGTCTGCTGTCATTATTTTGTTTGCTCCCAAGTATTTTCAGAAGGCAATTGGTATAAGTTTATATCTTGGCAGCGTCATACTATTCAATAACTGGTTGTCGCCAATACTTGGGATGGAATGGTTCTTACCTGTCTATTTTCTCAAATTGTTGGTCAGTTATCTTCCCGAAGAACCTTTTACTGAAAAATAGTTTTGGTTCATGAGTGGTCATTTTTTAATACTAGGGTTAATCTGTTCTTTGCCATGTCTGTGATTAAGCAGTTAAACAAATTTAGAATTTTGCTATGGACAATCAAAAAAAGTATAAATTACCGAAAAGGCTAGTTACAGGAGCAACGAAGAAATCCCAGGAAGCTGTAGTACCCACTTTTGCTGGAGGAGATGGTCAAATTGGCAGCAATCTTAATATTCGCTGGACTCCTAGCAGGCTTGTGATAGCTGCAACATTATTAGGAGTTCCTTTCTTGCTCACCACAGTAATAGCATTTAAGTCAGGAAAAATTTTAATTGGCGTAATTTTAGTAGGTATAGCGGTTTTTGTCGGGTTGATGTATTTAGCCTTACGTTACATAGAAGCAAATGAATTTTGAAGATAATTTTGCCCAGCATAAAAATTTGCTTTCTTTCTGAGTATTCAAGTTTCTTAGTTTGCCTTGAGTATTACACGATCATGCAACGTTGTAATTGAGTGGTTACTGTGCCTGGGCGATAATTATTCTGTGTCGTGGAGTAGTAATCGAAATACGAGGAGTAGTAAAGCCTGCTGCGATGAATGTTTGCTCCATATCTAAACTAAAGTACTGATCCAAATAGGGTTCAGTACTTTTAAGCAGAGTCAATATATAAGGGGGCATTTTCTGAAATACTGGAGATTGAGGATTCATGTCCATAATGGATAAATAACCTCCTGGACGTAACACACGATGAGCTTCCGTAATAATTGCCTGTGCCGCGCTGGTGGGAAGCTCATGAAATACTAAGCAGCCCGAAACTAAATCAAAACTTTGAGTGGCTGAACCTGTCGATTCAGCAGCACCATGAATCCATTTAATTGGATGCTGCTGCTGTTTTGCTCGATATTGAGCTACCGCGAGAAAGTAGGGCGAAAGATCAATCCCCGTTAACTCTGCTAGGGGATAGACTTCCTGTAGGGCAATACTGCTCATTCCCACACCACAACCAAGATCGAGAATTGTGTTCGGGGTAGTGGTTACATATTCCTGTAATGCTTGATGATAACTTTGCCTGAGCATGGTATCGCCGTTAATGCCGACTTCTGCCCAAATTTTGGCATGGACAGAGCGAGCCGCCGATTCTACTTCCCAAGCTGCCTTCCAGCTTAAATTACCTTCTGGATAAGCATGAAAAGAAGTAGTGTAATAGTCTGGATATTGTAAATCTGGATTGTGGATTTGAGCAAACTCTTCAGTCCAACGGCGATCGCTTAACTGCTGAACATTTTCTCGCCAGGGGACACCCATCACCTCAGCACGCCGAATCATCATCTGACGAGCGCGGGATTTGGCAAAGTCAGCTAAAGGCTTAATTGACAAAATACCCTGCACCAAACGAGAGGTTAGATTCATTTTGGGTTGAGAAGTAACAGTCATTGCTATGCGTCTGCAGGTTTAATTATTGAATTGCTATTATTGTAGAATGCTTACTCCCTTAGATAAATAAAAAAATAGCTACCTAACGTTGATCAAAGCGATCGCTTTAAAAAAACACAGCTTGATATAAGCTATATTTTCTACTTTTATAAAGCTAAGGTAAAGTTATTCTTTATTTGAGCAAGATTACATGAAAATATTAGTGTCATAAAAAAGTTGTGAAATAATAAATTTAAGACTAGATATTCATCATTATTTACCAATTTTAAAAGGTGCGTCCTTAGACAACGCGCTTTTTTTTTGTCAATTTTTTGTAATCTGTTTTACATTTTCACATCAAACCAAATTGACAGCAACGATCTCTGGTGTAGACTGATGACTACCATAATTACCCTGAGATCCCTTTGAAGAATCGTAGCTACTGGCAACTCTTTCCTTTTGTTCGTCCTCAAAGCCTAATTATAGGTTGGGCTTTTATCTGCACTGCGATCTTTACTACTTTTTGGCCGATTAAAGCCTGGCTAGCAGGTGAAGTAAGTCAATATATTGGCAAAGGTGATCCTAGCAGTATTGCACGTATGGCTGGATTGGCAGCAGTCGTGTTTCTGTTACAGGGAATTGCTCAATATGGACAAGATTCTCTGATGGCGAAAGCTTCTCTCAACGCGGCTTTAAATCTACGCACCGCCGTGTATAGTCATTTGCAGAAGTTAAGCCTCAATTATTTTGAAGTAGCTAAAACAGGAGATTTAACCTACCGCTTAACGGAAGATATCGATCGCATTGGGGAAGTAATTAATCAGTTTTTTCACGATTTTATTCCCTGCATCTTACAGTTATTGGTAGTGTTAGGCTATATGCTTTGGCTTAATTGGCAGTTAACGATCGCCACTTTGATTTTAGCTCCTGTAATGGGGATAATTATCGGTACGTTTGGGGAGAAACTGTTAAAGTACTCACGGCGCAGTCAAAATCGCATTTCTAATCTGTCGGCTTTATTAACCGAAGTATTGAGCGGTATTCGTTTGGTTCAGGCTTTTGCCGCCGAAGAATATGAATTAGAGCGCTTTAGCCAAGAGGCGGAAGCTAATCGCCAAGCTAAATATCAGGCGGAGAAGGTCAAAGCGTTTCAGTTTGTAGTGGTAGGCTTTTTACTGGTAATGACCGTCCTGTTTATCTTTTTCTTGGGCGGATGGCAGATATCTTTAGGTAATTTAACAGGGAAAGATTTTGTTAGCTACATTACAGGAGTGGCGTTATTAATTGACCCCATCACCCATACGACGAGTAATTATAATAGCTTTAAGGAAGGACAGGCATCTGTAGATAAAATCTTTGAGTTATTGGCAATTCAACCCGCAGTTCTGGAAAAGGAACAGGCGATCGCGTTGGAGTCAGTAACGGGTAAGGTTGAATACGCTGAGGTTAGCTTTAGCTATAAATCTGAGGCGACAGTAATTAATAATTTAAGCTTGCTGGCACATCCTGGAGAAACCATTGCCTTAGTCGGCTCATCTGGTGCTGGCAAGTCTACTTTAGTTAATTTGTTACCTCGCTTTTATAATGTTGATCGGGGAAAAATCTTAATTGATGGCGTTGATATTCAAGATGTTACTCTCAAAAGTCTGCGACAGCAAATAGGTATTGTACCGCAAGAAACTACTTTATTCTCTGGGACAATTGCCCAAAATATTGCTTTTGGCAAAACCAATTTAGAGCTAAAAGATATTGAGGCTGCTGCTAAAATTGCCAATGCTCATCAGTTTATTAGTGAACTATCTCAAGGCTACTTTACTTATGTGGGGGAAAGGGGAGTTAACCTGTCTGGTGGACAAAGACAAAGAATTGCGATCGCACGGGCAATTTTACTCAATCCACGGATTTTGATCTTAGATGAAGCCACCTCAGCCTTAGACTCGGAATCTGAAGCTTTAGTACAAGAAGCCTTAGAAAGAATTATGCGCGATCGCACAGTATTTGTCATTGCTCATCGATTAGCTACTGTCCGACGAGCAGACCGTATTTTAGTGTTAGAAAAAGGACAGATAGTTGAGTCAGGTAATCATCAGGAATTACTGGATATCAATGGAGCATATGCTAAATTTTATGCTCGACAATTTCAAGATTCAACTAGCGCTTAATAAGTACATGAACAAAAATAATTACCGTAAATTCTTACAGACTGCTGACTTTTGACTTAAAAGATTAACGTTGAATTTAATTTTGTTCAATTATTTAATATCTTTCAATAACCAAAATGCCGTAGTTGTCATTCCTGAATCATCAGGCTGGATCAATAAAAAATGTAGTCCTTGACTAGCCTGTTTATTCTGTTCATATTTTCTAGCAATTTCTTCTGCCTGTTCAGATTCAAAGGTATTAAATACCCAACGATCTACTAAGCCAGTTTCTAAAATAAAGCCTCCTGATTTGCCAATTTCCGTCGGAATATAGTTAATAAAGGCTGGTGTTTGTTGCTCAATCCAACAAGCAAGTTGCATTGATTTTTTTCCACCATAAACTACTAAACCAGGAATAAAAATATCTGAAGGAAGATTTAAGTTAATCGGATAAAATTCTTGAGGAATGTTAATAATAGGAATCGGGCGATCTCGAAATAAATCAATAATTTGTCCCGCAGCTATATTAGCAATTTGCCACTTATCACCCCAAAGATTTTCTGGTAGCGCCTGTGGTGGCGGTTTTTCTGGTAAGATAGGATTATAGTGAGATTGTCCCTTATATTTTTCTGTCAATACCCGTTTTAACGCCTGGGTGTTTCTTGTCGCTTCAACTTTAATGTCTAACTTTTCAGCAGCAACAGATATTAAACTAAGAGATTGAGGACGAAATACCTGGATTTGATCGGGTAGTTTTCCTGCTGCTGCCAACAGTATCTGTTGTTCCAACCAATCAGCATTGGCATCTTGTGATAAACATTGGGCTATATAAATCGGTTTGACGATCTGAGTATTGAGATTTACCTCTGAATCGCAGATGACTAATTGCCACTGTCGCTCATTTCCTGATGAAGATGGATGATGATAAAAATCAGCTTGCCAAATATTCATTATTTTCCCTTTTCCCTTTTCCCTATCTCAACTAAGAAATTTATTTGGTACGACTAATTATCTGTAAAGCGATCGCTCTTAATTGTTGATAATTAACTTTACCTCGATCATTGCGAGGAATATTATTGACTTTCAGCCAATGCTTTGGTTGTTTATATTTTGCTAATTGCGATCTAAGAGAGTGTTTAATTAAGTTTAAATCGTCTGCTGATTTTAAGGGAACATACATCGCCGTAACTGCTTGTCCCCATTTTTGATCGGCGATACCTATCACGCAGATATCTTTCACTAAGTTAGTTGCATAGATTGCAGCTTCTACTTCAGCAGGAAAAACATTTTCTCCGCCTGTAATTATCTTTTGGCTGTTTCTACCTAGTAAATGTAAATAACCCTCTCTATCAAAATAGCCCACATCATCAGTTATAAATTTTTGGGCGGGAAATACCTCGGGATAATATCCCCAACAAAGAGCAGTGCTGTTAATCTGAATTAAGCCTGTCTGATCTTGGCTAGATTTTGGGTTCTCAAGTTGCAATTGCTTTGCCGTACTTATTGCTGTCTGGTTAATCTCGATCTGTGCATGGGGTAAAACTTGACCACTACTATTATTACCAGCTAAAAAATCTTTAAACTTAAGTGCCACAACTCCAGAGGCAGTTTCCGTCATGCCATAGGTAAGAGCTATAGGAATATTATATTCCCTGGCGGTATTTAACAGCGATCGCCTTGGGGGTGCGCCACCCACTAATACTGTCTTAAATTCTTTGAGGCAGTTAGGCGTAGATTGGAGTAGAAACTGTAATTGAGTAGGTACTAGCGAAATAAAGTAAGCTGATTTATTAAGGTTATTAAGCTGTTTGGCAATTAATTGATACGGACAGATAATTAAATTACCTTGAGTTAAAAGCGATCGCATTAACTGCATTAAACCACTTACATGATAAAGCGGTAGAGTACAAACCGAATTAATATTTTGGCAATCAAAGAAGTTTTTAAAGCCGTTTACTGATGCTGTTAGAGTTTGCCAACTGTGCATGGCAAATTTTATTTTGCCCGCAGTACCCCCAGTGGGAATCATAATTAGTGGCTGAGGAAAAAATTTAGCCTTAGTATTTAAATCTGCTGCATTCTCTTGTCTTGATGTTAGTTTTACCCTCAAAGACTGAAGTTTAGATGTAATCGTATCGTCGCCAAAGATCAAATCAGGCTGAACTAAATTTAATACCTGTTGCCATTCTCGTATTTGCCAAGCAGGATCGCCAAGAAATACATCTACCTCCGTAATTATCGCCGCTAGAAAGCCAGCGATAAAGTTAATTGGCTTAGTTTCCACAATAAAAATAGCTGGTTTATGAGAACATTTAGCTACCAAAGATATTTGCGCTACTTTAGCCTCAATTATTTGTTCCAACCGTCTATTACTATAGTTATGATTATTTAATTCTTGATTACTATCTTGATTCCAACACCATAGCCAATCTTGATTACTAGGTGATTTTAAATAGTTTAATAGCTCATAATTCATTTTCTGCGCTTCATGATTCAAATCAAAATAACAGGTTATCAAACAAATATATACTTAATTACCTAGAATTCTATTACGAAAAAACAACTATTTTATCCATACAAATACTGATGATTTATAAATTTATGACCAAGAAAGATATGTATAAAAACTAATGGCAAATTAATTAATTTAGTTGAGAATAATAGTAATAGATGCAAACTAAGACTATAGGTTGGAAATTATGTTTGAACGCGCTACAGTTTTTTCAGCAATTTTTATCTTTATTGTTTTTAGTATGATTGGCTCAAAATATCTCAACTTTATGGAAGTAAAAAATCAAGAGGCTTCGACTTCAATAACTAGCTCAAAATAATTTATTTAACTTATTATTAAATAATATAGCAAAGTGCTTGAGTGCAAACCTTTTGTGACTTGTAACTTGTGACTTCTAACTTCTTGTCATCACAGTTAACTTAAATTTGTCCTACCTACTGACAGCGATCGCTTATTAATTCTTCAAGAATTGAATTTAAAAAGTAACCACGCTGCGAATAGATTCTCCTCGATGCATTAAATCAAATGCTTCATTTATTTGCTCAATTGCCATGGTGTGAGTTACCAGATCATCAATATTGATTTTCCCTTCCATATACCAATCAACAATTTTTGGTACATCAGTACGTCCTCTTGCCCCACCAAAAGCACTGCCTTTCCACACTCTACCTGTAACTAACTGAAATGGACGAGTACTAATTTCCTCTCCTGCGCCTGCAACACCAATAATAGTAGAAACTCCCCAGCCTTTATGACAGCATTCCAAAGCCTGACGCATAACCTTCACATTACCGATACACTCAAAGCTATAATCTGCACCACCCCCAGTTAATTCCACGAGATACTCCACTAGATCACCGTCAATTTCTTTGGGGTTAACAAAGTCAGTCATGCCATAAGCTTTAGCCATCGCCTCTTTAGCAGGATTAAGATCTACCCCCACAATCTGGCTAGCACCCACCATTTTTGCCCCTTGAATTACGCTTAAGCCAATACCGCCTAATCCAAACACCACTACATTTGCGCCAGGCTCAACTTTGGCTGTATTGATTACCGCACCTAAACCCGTCGTTACCCCACAGCCAATCAAACATACCTTATCCAACGGTGCATCATCACGAATTTTAGCAACCGCAATTTCTGGCAAAACAGTATAGTTAGCAAAGGTAGATGTCCCCATATAGTGATATAGCTTTTCACCGTTATAAGAGAATCTACTAGTACCATTAGGCATCACACCCTTACCTTGAGTAGTGCGAATTGCTTGACAGAGGTTGGTTTTCCGACTTAAACAGTAAGCACATTGTCGACATTCAGGCGTATAGAGCGGAATTACCTTATCTCCTGGCTTAACGCTGGTAACGCCTTCCCCTACTTCTGCTACAATTCCCGCACCCTCATGTCCTAAAATAGTCGGAAATAAACCTTCAGGATCTGCTCCAGAAAGAGTATAAGCATCGGTATGACATACTCCTGTGGCTTTTATTTCGATTAATACCTCCCCTGCTTGAGGTGCTGACAACTGCACAGTTTCAATACTTAGAGGTTTACCTGAAGCAAAAGCCACCGCAGCTTTAACATGCATGTTTATTGTTCCCAGATTATGATAGTTCCCAACCAGGAAAATTCTAGCTTAATTCAAGATCGAGTAAGTATTTCAAGTTTTTAATAAACTTTGCAGCATGTAAATAATACCAATTCTCAGAAATTAGGTTTTAGCTGGTTGGGGAATCGAAACATCAACTAGACTAATTTCTTGCTCCAAACTACTCAATGGAGGATTCATGGCTTTAACATTACCTACCACTAGAGTCACTAGCTGATCTGGCTTGAGATGTTCTTGAGCAGCAGTTAAAATATCCTCTCTTGTAGTATCTTGAACTCGATCCTGATATGCAAAAATGAAATCTTCAGGGTAATCAAAATATTCATAACGCATTAATCGAGATAGAGTTTGACTAGGATTTTGGAAGTTAAACACAAAAGAATTGAGAATAGATTCTTTGGCGTTGGCTAGCTCTTGCTCGGTAACTAATTCTTGACGCAGCTTTTTAATCTCGTTGGTTACTGATTGAATAAAGGGAACAGTGCTATTAGTTTGAGTTTGTCCTCCCGCGATAAACATCCCGTCGTAGTCATAGCTGGGACTCCAAGAACCATACACACTATAGGCTAGACCCTGGCGCGATCGCACTTGATTAAATAACCGTCCTCCAAAACCGTTGAGAACGCCATTTAAGACACTCAGGGCAGGATAGTCAGGACTATCAAAACGACCGCCGATATGACCCAAAAGAATGTTGCTCTGAGTCTGTTGGGGGCGATCTATAGCAAAGATTCCCTGATTGTACTCTTGAGTTGCTGCTGGAGGCTGCAAACTTGCTGGTGGAATATCTACCTGCCAATTGCCAAAAGCATTTTGTACCTGCTCAATCATTTGATCGCTAGTAAAATCACCGACAATACCCAGAATTATATTTTCAGGACGGACGTAGGTTTGATAAAAGTTGATCGCATCTTGGCGGGAGATATTATTGAGGGTGTCATACTCAATCGTGCGAGCATAAGGACTAGTTTTGCCATAGAGAACTTTATTAAATTCGCGATCAGCAATAGCACCTGGATCGTCGTTACGACGGGCGATTGAACCCTGCTGTTGATTTTTGGCGATCGCCAACTGATCGGGAGCAAAGGCTGGTTGACGCAGCACTTCGGTAAACAAAGGAAATACCGTCTCTATGTCTTCCGTGAGGGTATTAAAGCTAGCACTACCAAAACTATCACCGATGCTAGTTTCAATGCTGGCAGCCTTTTGTTCCAAAATTGTATTTAACTCGGCTGCGGGATGTTTTTCTGTTCCCCCACTACGCATTACTGCTCCTGTTAACTCTGCTAAACCAACTTTATTGGCAGGTTCAAAGCGCGAACCTGTACGAATAATTGCCGTACCGCTAACCAGAGGTAAATCTCGATCTTCCACCAGATATACCACCATACCATTGTCTAGTTCGTACCTGTCATAGTCTGGCAGCTCAATTTCTGGTAAAGGCTCAAATTTTAATTCTGTATAGTGTTTGGGAGTATCGGCGATCGCATTTGAGCGCACGGTAAATGATAATAAAAC
>NZ_PVWF01000017.1:0-6727 GCF_003003995.1 Pleurocapsa sp. CCALA 161
ATGAGCAATGAGCAATGAGCAATGAGCAATGAGCAATGAGCAATGAGCAATGAGCAATGAGCAATGAGCAATGAGCAGTTACCTCTTTTTCAATGATCACTGATCAATGATCATTGATCATTGTAAAGAAGAGGTCTTAAACCTGATTAATTAATTGTTCAATGTTCAATGTTCACTGCTCATTGATAAATACATTTATGCAAGGAGCCTGTTTTGCTTTTTCCAAAGAAAATTCTTACTGTTTTTTACTTTTTCCTTTTAATTAACTACCGCTCCTAGTCCCATTAACACCCTTGTTTTTTGTCAAATACTTAAATTCAATTATTTTGCAATATCAACTCCTTTATAAACTGAATATTACAAAAATATATTTATTGATCGCAATGAACAATCTTTTGATTAGTTGTTGATTTTTTGGCTTTTATCTTCACAATTTATAGATAGCGGTTCAACAAAAAATCTCCCAGCAATTATGCCAGGAGAAAAAAATGTCCAAAAATAATATAGATTGATCGATAGCCTTACTAAGTTAAAATATGAATTATAAAATATTACTATTTCAGTTGTTAGCTCATTCAGAATTTAATTAGGGCTGTGCTAACTATCCTTCAGCTGAGCGACTCCTAACTGGTAGAATAATTAAAAATGTAGTGCCTATCCCAACTTTACTTTCAAGCTCAATCTTGCCACTATGTATCTCCACAAGATTTTTGACGATTGATAGACCCATACCGCTACCAGGTATACTGTTGACGTTACTTCCCCGAAAAAACAAATCGAACAGTTGTTGCTGGTCTATTTCTGGAATACCAATTCCCTGATCCTTAATCTTAATAATTGCTCGTTCTGGTTCGCATAAAACTCGAAACTCAATCTTGCTGCCGTTTGGAGAATACTTAATAGCATTCGACAGCAGATTAATAAGAATATGATGCAATATATTTTCATCAATACCAGCAGCCATACAGTTACCCTGGCTATAAAACTCAATACTTTGCTGTTTGCTTTCGCTCAGTGGCTGTATTTGCATTATTTGAGTGCGGCAAAAGTCAGCCAAATCAACTGATTTTGGCTTAAACTCAATTTGCCCAACTTCCGATTTGCCAAAAAACACTAGATCATCTAACTGCTTGGCGATCTGTTCGACCGCCGTTTGAATATTATCGAGATATGGTAGTTTTTTGTCGTCAGTCCATTTATTTGCGTAGCGTTTTAATAAGCTATTAGAGAACGAAATAATGTTTAATGAGGAGCGAAACTGATGGCAAAGCATAGAAAAAAAGCGCGATCGCAGTTCACTCAGTTGCTTGGCTTTTTCGATCGCCTGGACTGCCTCAATTGTGCCTTGGTTTTTCTGTATTTGTGCCTCAATTTGCTGTTTGAGTTCGATAACATCCCAAATACTCCAGACCCTACCAATAATTTTGTCGTCTAGTCGCTGAGGCTTAGAGCATTGCGCGAAGACTCTACCGTCTTTTAGCCTCAAAGTGTCGTAAGTTTCAGCCTCAGTTTCTCTAGAAATCTCCCAAACAGAACGATGAAAGACTTCTGGATTTTCAAGCTGGCAATCAAAAAAATTTCGGCATTCTTCAGAGTCTTTTGATAAAACCAGCGAGTGGGGAATTTTCCACATCTCCAAAAATTTTTGATTGTAGCTCAGAACCTCTCCTTCATAGCTAACTGCAACAGTAGCATAGGCAGTCGAATCTAGAGTTTCGCATAATAAAAATAAAGCTTTTGCAGTTTGAGCTTCTGATTCTTTAAGTCGAGAAATCTCTTGGTAAATACTTTTGATGCTGCTCTTGCAATCTAACTGGTTTGTGTATTGATCGGGTTTAGTCTCAGTCTCTTCTACTCTGCGGACAAAGACGCAGCAAAAGTCCTTCTCTTGGTCTTTTACGTATTTGTAGGTAAGCTCCACTAGCAACAATTTACCACTGCGAGTTCGATGTCGAGATTTAATAACAAGAGAATTCTGCTGACTAAGAAATTGCCATCGCTGTGACCAGTTTTGGGGGGAGAAATCTGGCTCTATGTCTGACAGCTTCATAGATAGCAATTCTTGGCGGGAGTACTCAAGCTGACGGCAGGTAGAATCATTGAGATATAAGAAGCAAGCATCTGCTCCTATACAGAAAACTGAATCTGAAAGCTGATTAGCAAGATATCTAGAGAAAAACGATTCTTCTTCTCTAAGTTTGATAGATTTAGGCATTTTCAATCTCAATAATATTGCTTTTGACCAGTTTGAAGTCGCTCGCAGCTATTTCAATAATTCGATAGTAAATTCAGCATAAAATTAGTACTTTTGACAGATCTCATAACTTCAGAATTTTGAGCGAAAAATTAAAAACAAGAGTTTAAATTAACGAGCATCTAACATAGATACACATATATTCGAGTATATTTGGACTTTTGTTCGTATGATATCGCACATAGCGCTCAAATAGGAATAAGTAGCTGGGTGGAATTAAATATAAAACAACGGATTCTTATTTTTCTCCCCTGCTCCCCTATCTCCACTACTCCAATACCTTACATCAATCTTTAAATTAATTATGCCTAGCTACTTATGTGTTTTGCGTAAAGCAATAGTAATAAATAAAAAGGTGTGAGAGGGTTGATTCTTTGTTCGGTCAATTCATAAATGTACTATGCGTCCTCGACCCTTTAATTTTGGCGTTGCAGAATAGAGTGTGGATTTGTTAAAAAGAAAGAGTACAAAAAATTTTGATTAATCTGAAATGTCCTAAATGCCAATCTGATAATACCCGAAAAGACGGTCAGACAAATGATAAGCAAAGATGGGAATGTAAAGACTGCGGTCGTATCTGCCGTAATTTTTATTCGACAAAAGGTTATCATCATCCCCTAACTCCCCTAAACTACTAGGGTCAAGAGATTTTTCAACTGTTTCAATCGGGCAAAACTTACTCCGTCTCATATCCTTCAAAGGTCAAAGACAATTTATTTATGTCAAAAATTTTGGTTATTGAAGACGAGGTTCTCACTCGCAATATGTTTCGAGACTGTCTAGAAGCTGAAGGTTTCCAGACTCTTGGGGCTGAAGATGGTTTAGCTGGCATTAAGCAGGCACGAGAGCATTTACCAAATTTAGTGCTTTGCGATGTCGTTATGCCCAAACTTGACGGCTACGAAGTTTTAAACCAGCTACATCAAGATGCTAAGACTGCAACTATTCCTTTCATTTTTATTACTGCTAGAACAGAGAAAGCAGCTCGCCGTCAGGGAATGTCTTTAGGAGCCGATGATTATCTTACCAAGCCTTCTACAGTAGAAGAGTTACTCGAGGCAGTTTCGGCTCGACTCAAAAAACAGGCTATTTTGCGGCAATGCTATGACAATGACTATCAGCCGCCTAAAGTTCTAGTAGATTCTGGGATTTCCGACTGCAAAACTAGTTTGCATTTTCCGAGTATTCCAGAGCATAGTGAAGTGTTTGAGTTTATCGAAGCTAACTACAATAAGGGAATTACTCTGTGCGATGTAGCTAGGGCAGTAGGTTATTCTCCCGCTTACTTAACAAACAAAGTTAAGCTGGAAACAGGACGTACAGTAAACCGCTGGATTATCGATCGTCGTATAGCACAAGCGCTTTTCTTACTCCGCAGTACCGATCGATCGGTAGAACAAATTGCAGAGGCAGTTGGATATCAAAATACTTGTTATTTCTTCCGCCAATTTCGCCAATATCAAGGAACAACCCCTCAAGTCTGGAGGGAGAGTCATTAGAAAATAGATGTTAGGGTAAAAGAATATCATAAAGTATTGAAAACCTAATACCCAAATTAATTTAATTTGATTCTATTTTTTTTCAAAGCTTTTTTAATGGCTTGAATGTTTAGATGATTGATATCTTCTACGGTATCTTTATTGACTACCAATTCGTTCTCAGGCGTTATCAAACCAACATATCCATCCTTCAAGACATACTCTGATAAGGACTGAGGAAGATGTAATTCTTGAGTAGTAATAGGAATAAATTCACAATAATCACCGTTTCTAATTGATGCGTAGGCGATAATATCCTCAATAAAGTATGTTTCATTTACGTTGTAAACAATCTTCCATCCAAAATTTGCTGAGACTAATTGCTCTAGCATGTAGGAACTATTAGAATCACTTTCTCCACTAGCCCATGTTGTGTTGCTCAAGGTTAAAGATTGCATTTAATGTTGATTTTATTTTAATAATTTACGCGCTCTAGGTTGTAAAGTTTTGAAGCACCTCATTTATGCAACAGTTGTAATTTTGTATTACTAAATAATAATTGCTTAAACGAAAAATTGGGCTGCTTCTGGAAGTTCAATTAACAAATCTTTACAAACCTAGTTTTAGAACTTAATAACTATTTCTTAATAACTATTTATTTAAGCAGCTGAACAAACTACTTTGTCTTTAATTTATTAGCTTGAACTGAACGAATAGTACGATCGAGTTCTGCTCTAAACAGACGTAAATACATTCTGATCGTCGCCTAACGATAGTGATTTGAAATTACGCTCTGCAACTCGAAAAACAGGTAATTTAGTTACATATAGGACTTACGTATTGACAGAAATGGAGTGTTATGGAGTTAAAGAGGAACTGCTTGAGAAAGATTTTCGGTAGTAAACTGACGAATAACAGGCACAAATAACTGTCGTGACACTTGATAAAGGTTGTCGATCAAGCCTTATACTCTCATGTTTGGCAATTGAGCAAAAGCTCGGCATTGCACAGAATAAATGAGTTTTAACACCCGATTCTGTGCGTACTTGGAATCGTTCAATCTTACACAGTTGTTGAATCACCCGATGAAAATTCTCGATTTGCCAATGGCTATCATGAATTTATGCCTTTAACGCTTCTCTTATGTTTACCCGACCAAAAATAATCAATTAGCTGGCTTTTGTTGGGGTTACTGTAAGGTTTATCCAATACACTCGGCTAGATATCAAGTAAGTACTGGGACAGCTATTTCCCAGCGATTTATCGCTTTACCAACAACTGCCAGTTCCTGAGTCAGTTTGTCAAACTGATCGGGGGTCAGACATTGAGGTCCGTCCGACAGAGCTTTAGCGGGGTTGGGGTGAACTTCAATCATTAAAGAGTCTGTTCCAGCAGCGATCGCTGCTTTTGCCATCGTCGGGACTAACGCTGATACCCCCGTACCGTGGCTAGGGTCGATCGCGATCGGTAGATGCGTTAGAGAGCGCAACACTGGCACAACCGAAAGGTCTAGAGTATTGCGAGTATATTGGCGATCAAAGGTACGAATACCGCGTTCGCACAAAATAACGTTAGCATTACCTGCTGCCAGAATATATTCAGCAGCCATCAACCAGTCATCAATAGTAGCAGCCATAGCGCGCTTGAGCATCACTGGCTTATCTTGCGCTCCTACCTTTTTCAATAGGGAGAAATTATGCATGTTTCTGGCACCAATTTGCAAGATATCAGCTACCTCGGCAACCATGTCAAGGTCGGCCGTATCCATTACCTCGGTGATTATCCCCAGTCCCGACGCTTCTCGTGCTGTCGCCAGTAATCCCAAAGCACTTTCGCCGTGACCTTGGAAAGAGTAGGGGGATGTACGAGGCTTGAACGCTCCACCCCGAATAAATTTGGCTCCTGCTGCCTTAACTCGAAGTGCTGTTTCTACAATCATAGATTCGTTTTCTACCGCGCAGGGACCAGCTATCAGCACTACAGGATTATTTTCCCCAAATGTAACCTTACCGTTGGGTGTAGGCACAGTAACTTCGCTTGCTTCGCCGTGGCAATATTCTCGGCTAACTCGCTTGAATGGTTTTTCAACTGGCAGAACTTGCTCGATCCAAGGGCTAACTTCCTGTATCAGTAGCGGGTCGATATCCGCCGTATCGCCGATCATGCCAATTATAATTTTGTGTTTTCCAGCACTTTTTTCTGGTGTAACATTCCAGGTGTTACTTAGCTCTTGGCAAATTCGATTAATTTCTAGTTCGGGAGTACCAGATTTAATAACAACGATCATATTTAAATTCCTTTTACTTTATTTAGTTGTGTACCTTGGGTTTAGCCCACGTTGATTTATCAGTAAATTTCATCTTCTTGGTGCGCGTTCCACATAAACAAAGCTCGAAGGACTGTGGGTCGCACCGCTACTTAAGAAATTGAGCCAGTTCTGCCAATTTTGTCCAGGCTGCTCCACTTTGCAGCACCTCTTTAGCTAAAACAAAACCCCGTGCAAAAGTATCATGGTTAGGCTCTGGGGCGATCGCTTTACCCACAAAAAGTGCTAAAGTAGCGTTCAAAGCAACCACATCCTGCTGAGCCTGAGTACCGCTACCTTGAAGCACTGCCCTTAAAATATCGGCGTTTTCCTGCACGTCTCCACCTCGCAGTGCAGACGTGGGAACGTTTTTAATGCCGAGTTCTTTGGGGTTTAATTCAAATAAGCTTACTTTATCAGTAGCGATCGCCAAATCGCTAATATCTGCTAATCCTGCCTCATCTAGTCCTTCCCGTCCGCGAACAATAACGGCTCTAGTTCCCAACTGAGATAAAACTTCGGCAAAGGTTTTTACCTGGGCGCGATCGCTCACGCCAATTACTTGTCCAGTCGGGTGTAAAGGATTAACCAGCGGACCTAGCAAATTGAAAATAGTGCGTATTTTGAGGGTTTTCCGCAGGGGAGCAACGGCTTTTAAGGCTGGATGCCAGCCAGGAGCAAACAGAAAAG
>NZ_PVWF01000017.1:6737-57920 GCF_003003995.1 Pleurocapsa sp. CCALA 161
TTACTGCTCTTTGAACTCTTTCTGGTTCGGCTTTTAAGTTCACGCCAAAGCTTCTAGGACATCTGCCGAACCAGTTTTACTCGACGCAGAGCGATTACCGTGTTTAGCCACCTTTAGCCCAGCAGCAGCAGCGACAAAAGCAACCGCCGTAGAAATATTAAAGGTGGATGCTCCATCTCCTCCCGTACCACAGGTATCAATTAACGGAGCTAATTGAGCAGTATTCGTTAAAGAGTGTTCCAGACGTACTGATTGTGAGCGTAAAACCTGGGTCATGCCTATCAATTCTTGAGCCGACACGCCTTTTGCCTGAAACGCTGTTAAAATCGCCCCTGATAGGACTGGGGGAATCGATTCTGTCAGCCAGCCCTGCATAAGATCGGCTCCTTGGTCAACCGAAAGCGATCGTCCAGATAACAATTGTTGCAGCAAACTCGACCATTGGGAGGAGTCAGACATTGATACTGGCTTTTGAGCAACGGGAGTTTCTACCATAGGTGAGCATTTGTAAGTTATTCCAATTAATTTGCGTGCGATCGATGGGTTTTGGATTGCAGTAGGGGTAAAGGGCGACGCGGAGCTTATCCGAAGGTGTATGCTAAAGCATTTGCGAAGCTTATCCTTTAGGACTAACTACGTGTCGCCCTTTAGGGAATCCTTTAGGGAATCCTTTAGGGCGTTCGCCCCTAATTTTTAATTGCTATCCTTTAGTTCGCTCCCAAAATTTAGCAACAGTCTGCACGTCTTTATCACCACGTCCCGAACAGTTAATCACAATTCGCGGGCTTCCTTCTAGTTGCGGGCAAAGAGTCTCCAAATAAGCAAAGGCATGAGCCGTTTCTAGAGCGGGAATAATTCCCTCTAATTTAGACACGCGCTCAAAAGCTTCTAAAGCTTGCTTATCGGTAACGCTATAGTACTCAGCACGTCCGCTATCTTTTAAATAGCTATGCTCTGGTCCAACGCCAGGATAGTCTAGTCCAGCACTGATTGAGTGTGCTTCAATCACCTGACCCTCATCGCTTTGAAGTAGGTAGCTCATGGCACCATGCAAAACGCCAACTCGTCCTTTAGTTAGGGTAGCAGCGTGCTTTTCAGTTTCAATACCTTCCCCAGCAGCCTCAACGCCAATCAGACGCACTGCGGATTCGTTGATAAACTCGTGGAAAAGTCCGATCGCATTTGAACCCCCACCGATGCAGGCTAGAAGAATATCTGGCAGTCCTGACCATTTTTCCTCTGCCTGAGCGCGGGTTTCCCTGCCGATGATGGCGTGAAAATCTCGCACTAACTGGGGATAAGGATGAGGCCCTGCAACAGAGCCGAGAATGTAGTGAGTGTTCTCTACGTTTGTTACCCAGTCGCGGATTGCTTCACTAGTAGCGTCTTTGAGCGTTCCCGTGCCTGCTTCTACAGGAGCAACGGTCGCCCCCATCAATTTCATGCGGAACACGTTGAGTGACTGACGCTCCATATCGTGAATACCCATGTAGACGACGCACTCTAACCCAAATCGAGCGCAAGCGGTGGCGGTGGCTACTCCATGCTGTCCTGCTCCTGTTTCGGCAATAATGCGCTGTTTGCCCATCCGCTTTGCCAGAAGTACCTGGGCTATAGCGTTGTTAATTTTGTGCGCCCCCGTATGATTTAGGTCTTCACGCTTGAAATAAATTTGCGCTCCGCTACCGTCTGGTCTAGCGTAGTGAGTGGTGAGTCGCTCGGCAAAGTAAAGAGGACTAGGGCGACCGACGTAATCTCGCAGTAGATCTTGCAATTCTGCTTGGAAGCTTGGTTCGTTGCGGTACTGTTTAAAAGCAGTTTCTAGCTCGGCAAGAGCAGGCATTAGTGTTTCTGGCACGTACTTACCGCCGAACTTGCCATATCGACCCATTGAGTCGGGACGAGATTTGCTTGTTGAAGTTTGAATATCTGGTGTACTGACCATTTTTTATCCTCTAGTTTATGTGTAAGAAATTTGTGTAATTGTTTTTTCTCTTTTTTCTTCCAGCGGAGCGATTCCCTCTTTCAGCTCTCGACAGAGGGACTCAATCGCCTGCAATCCATTGCTGGGCGTACCCTGAGCCAACCGTTTAACAAAAGCACTACCGACGATGACCCCATCGGCTCCCCAGTCTGTAATTTGACGAGCCTGTTGGCTGTCAGAAATACCAAATCCAACGCCAATGGGTTTATCAGTCATTTGGTGCATCTGCTCTAGCAAGTTTTTAACCCTTCCTTGAACTTGCGATCGCACTCCAGTAACGCCCGTAACGCTGACGAGATAGATAAATCCCTGAGACTTTTGGGCGATCATTTCGATCCGTTCCTTAGAAGAGGTGGGAGCTACCAATAAAATAACTTCAACGCCGATGCTGGCAGCAGTTTCGAGGAGTTCTGTAGACTCATCAACAGGAAGATCGGGAACGATCAATCCCCGCACTCCTACCTGAGAAATTTGTTTCAAAAATGGCTTGATGCCCAGGTTCAGGATTGGGTTGTAGTAAGTAAAGAGAATTATTGGTGCTTGAAGGTCAGGACTAACCGATTCAATCATTTCTAATACCTGCTTTAGATTAACCCCCTTTGCTAAAGCGCGGGTCGCTGCTGCTTGAATCACGGGTCCGTCGGCTAGGGGGTCTGAGTAGGGAACCCCTAACTCGATCATATCTGCGCCGTTGCGGTCTAGTATTCGTAGTGCTTCTGCTGTTGTTTCTAGGTCTGGGTCTCCAGCGGTGATAAAGGGAATGAAAGCACACTGCTGGCGCGATCGCAAAGTTTGAAAACATTGAGAAATTGAAGTCATACTAAATTCTGTTTGGATAAAATACTTTTGGGTTGTGTAAGGTCAATTGTTAATTTCGACATTTTCCAAGATTTTTTCGGGTTCAACTCATTAAAATTAGTTGTATTAGGACAGTTATTACTCATTACTTACGGGCAGATAACTATGCTGGTTTTAACTGATTAACGTACTGCGGTACTGTCATCTTTTCTTCGTTCAGAATTTTGCTGACGGCATGTTCTATATCTGGCTGCTTGACCAGAGACTCTCCAATCAAAACTGCCCGCGCACCCGCTTGAGCCACCCGTTCCAAATCAGTTCGCTCGAACAAACCTGACTCGCTGACTACCGTTATTTTTTTACTCTCTATCTGCTCTCGTTGCTGCTGAATTAATTGTTCGGTAGTTTCAAGATCGACAGTAAAATCTTCCAAGTTGCGGTTATTGATTCCAAGTAGGCGTAGATTTGATAGAGACAGAGCGCGTTCGAGTTCGGCGTTTGTATGAACCTCCACTAATGCCGTCATGCCCAGACGGTGAATCAAATCCAGAAAGTCCTGGAGATCGCGATCGCTTAGAATAGCGACGATAAGTAGTACTGCATCGGCTTGTGCTGCTCTGGCAAAGTAAATTTGGTAAGGCTCGATAATAAACTCTTTACACAGTAGGGGTAAAGATACACTGCTGCGAATTAAGAGCAAATTGTCGAAACTGCCCTGAAAAAAAGCGCGATCGGTTAGTACCGACAAACAGGTAGCACCTGCTCTTTCGTAAGCTCTAGCAATACTAACAGGATCGAAGTCTGCTCGAATAACTCCCTTACTTGGCGATGCTTTTTTCACCTCCGCAATCAAGCTTGGGTAGCTAGAGCTTTGCTGTAAAGCTAATAAAAAGTCTTTTGCTGGCGACACTGTCCGAATCAGATTTTTTAACTCAGAAAAAGAGAGTTCAACCCGCATTTGAGCGACTTCTCGCTCTTTGTGCCAAACAATTTTTTCCAAGATGTGGCGCGGTTCGGTATTAGGAGCCACAATTGGGTAATCTTTTTTCGCTTGGTGAGGCGAGCGACGACGAATCTGCATAGTTTTAAAACCGTTTTTATGAGTTTTTATCGATCGAGCTACTGTCAAAAACAAACAAATTAGCTAGATAGACACCGTTGCCTCTACTGGTAAAGATTTAGCGTAATTTTGAATTACGTTTTTAATAATCGACAAGCCAACGCCATTCCCTAGGGTCATAATCGACTCTGGATGAAACTGAACAGCAGCGATCGCCTGAGTTTTGTGTTCGATTGCCATAATTACCCCATCTTCTGACAGTGCTGTTACTTTCAGTTCTTCGGGCAAACGGTCTTTTTTAGCAAACAGAGAATGATATCGACCGACCTCGAAAGACTTTGGAATGCTCTCAAAAAGTGCCGAATCTTCAACAATGTCAATGCGAGATGTCTTGCCGTGCTGGGGATAATCCAGAATACCTAGCTCGCCTCCAAACGCTTCAACAATGCTTTGCAGTCCCAAACAAACGCCGAAAATTGGTAGTTTGCGCTGGATACAGGCAAGAACAGTTTCGGGAATACCAAAATCACTCGGTCTGCCAGGACCAGGGGAAAGAACGACAAGATCGGGAGCTTCGCGATCGAACACTGATGCGGGAAAACCGTGACGTAGGGTAGTAACAATCGCCCCAGCTTGACGCAAATAGTTAGCTAAAGTGTGTACGAAAGAATCTTCGTAGTCGATCAGCAGCACTCGCTTTTGAATTAGGGATTGAGAAGATTCGTCAACGGTCGTAATAGACTCTGCTATTTTCTCGGTCTTACTGGTTTGCTCGGCATCCTTAAGAGTCTGAAAAAGAGCAGCTGCTTTAACAAGAGTTTCATGTTCTTCAGCAGCGGGGTCTGAATCATATAAAACAGTTGCACCTACCCGCACTTCAGCAATTGAATCTTCGAGCCGTATAGTCCGCAACGTCAGACCTGTATTCATGTCACCGTTAAAAGCTAAATAGCCTACAGCCCCACCGTACCAACGCCGAGGGCTATGTTCGCGCTCCTCAATAAACTGCATAGCAGAACGCTTCGGCGCACCTGTAACCGTGACAGCCCAGGTATGGGTGAGGAAAGCATCTAAAGCATCAAATTCAGGACGTAAGATTCCTTCAACGTGATCGACGGTATGAATAAGATGGCTGTACATTTCTATCTGACGGCGACCAATTACCTGTACCGATCCTGGCTTGCAGACCCGCGACTTGTCGTTGCGGTCTACATCAGTACACATTGTTAGTTCTGCTGCGTCTTTATGAGAGTTGAGTAGCTGACGAATTCGATCCGCATCGCCGATCGCATCGATACCGCGAGCAATTGTACCGCTAATTGGGCAGGTTTCTACATATTTACCGTCTACTCGTACAAACATTTCTGGAGAAGCACCAATTAGATATTCACCCCCCAAGTTAAGCAAGAAACCATAGGGACTAGGATTGATTTGCTGTAGAATACGGAATAAATCTGTAGGCGAGGCTACACAAGACCTATAGAAGTTCTGACTCGGAACAACTTCAAACAAATCACCGCGACGGAAGTATTCTAAAGCCTCTTTCACTTTCTCGGCATAATTGCCAGGTGCGTGATCCGATTCCCGTTCGGGGGTTAATCGCGCTCCCCGATAGTCAATCGTCTCGCCAGTACGAGCTATCCCTTTAGTACTACCGTGCTTAGTTTCAAAATCGTACTGATATTGATAAGCTTGCTGAAGATAGTAATCTACAACAAATAGCTCGTCAGGTAGATAAAGCACTAAATCGCGCTGGTCGGCAGGGCGATGGCAATTTTGAGCAATTGAATCGAATTGGAAGACTAAATCGTAGCCAAAAGCTCCATAGAGTCCCAGGTTTTCATCTTCATTGCTGTAAAAGGCTTGCGAAATTTCGCGGACAACGCTGAACGCAGAAGGTTGCTTACTCCGTTCCTCTTCGGTAAAAAACTCGGTTGTCTGCTGGATGCAACCAACAATATGGTCGTCTTCTATTGAAACCTTCTCAAGCTGCGGATGGAGGCAAAGTCGCTCACCTAGATAGGATAAAAGAACTCTGCCGCGTTCGTTAAGAGCTTTTACCGTAAAGTTGCGATCGCGAGTTACCAGCTCTAGGGGCGGATTGACAAATCCAATTGCCCACCGTTTGTATCGTCCAGGATATTCATAGCTACTAGCTAACAAACCTCCCCGTTGAGAATCTAGACAAGACAGAACCGATTCTATAGCACCGCCTATTAGCATTTTAAAGGCAGAGCGAGAAACGTGAACGCCTCCATGGGTCGTGTAACAATAGGGATTTAAAATCATAGAGATCAATGTTGCGATGAAGATCTAGAAACGAAGACTAAAGACAATTGCTCTTTTACAAAGCTGAAACACTAAAGTAGATTTGATAAATCCATTTCGGACAATAACTACAAATGAAAAGTAAGATAAGTGCAGATATATCAAAATTTAGCAATTAGATGAGTTTCACTTCAATGAACGATCTTTAGGTTGGGTTAACAATTTGTTTGCTTTTTATTTTCTGCATCTTTTAGATACTTTTAAGCCTTTAAATTTCAATCAATTTCCTATTAAAAACCTACTTTTGGCTAGAAAAAAAATGATTTTCAAATATTCATTGTTCTTAGATAAACTGACATCAGCTAAATGCGTATACGTTTAGTGGCACTTGTTTTTGCTATTCAATATTACTTGCGCTGTATAGAAATAATTAAAACAATATAAATCTCAATCAAAAGATTGTTAATTGTTTTCTTCACGCGTTCTTCCTTAAGCTATTAGAGAAGCAAAATCGACATTGTTATGAAAATTCTTGACTTACAAAAAGTCAGGGTTGATGAGCTTTTAAATAAAAAGTGCTTCTAGTCACTTGCAGTGCGATCGCCATTGACACGAAGTCATATGAGCGTCTTCAAATTTTACAGGTATTTAATTCAAACTTATGGAAGAGACACTAAACGAATCGACAATCGAACCAACATCGGTTCCGAGTGCTGAAATAGAGAATGAGGAAAATCCTTTTGAGGATGGGAATAATACCCTTACAGGCGTTGGAGCAGGTGGTTTTGGCGACCCTTTAGCCCCGGATGAAGGTTATGAGTATGATTTCGGCGGGAATGGTGGCACTTCTTCTGAAGTACCCTCCAGTACTGATGGAGAGGCTACTTCTGCCGGGGGTTTTCCTGTCTCTGATGACACACAATCTAGTGAAAGCGGTGGCGCTCCTCAAGACAACAGCAATAATCCCTTTAGTTCCTTCAACCCTAATATAGAAAGAAGCCCCCTTCCCGACAGCGATAACGTTGTTGATGAAACTGCCGAGGGTGGAGCAGAAGTTCCCTTCGGTGGAGGGGGTTCAATGATGAACGCCGACTTCAGTAGTATCGATACAGGTGCTGGTAATACCGACAACGGTAATGGCAACAACTTTGTAGGCGATTCTGAAGGAAATTCTGGCAGCAATAATCAGGCTGATGGAAACGGTAACTGGTTTTATGGAAATGACAATCAGGCTGAAGGTAACGGCAACTGGAATTTTGGTGACGGCAATCAGACTAACGGAAACGGCAACTGGAACCTAAACGAAGAAAGCGGTACTCCTTTTGAAGGAGAGAATAATCCTCTCACGGGTGACAATCCACTAGACGTTAGCGAAGAGGGCGGTATTCCAGTAGATGCAATTGGCGGCAATAACCCCGTCTTTGCTGGCGGTAGTACTACGCCAACGACCGTTGGCGAAGGTGAGATACCAGATACGGCAGAAAACCCGACTGGCAATCAAAACACTGTTAACGGTAACGGTAACTGGAATTTCGGCAGTAATAACGACACTTCTGGGAACGGTAACTGGAACTTTGGTGACGGCAATGTTGTTACCAACGGCAATGGTAATCGGAACACAGGAGATAACAACGAAGTTAATGGCAACGGCAATCGTCCGAGCGGTGACGATAACAATATCTCTGGCAATAGTAATCGCGTCACTGGCGACGGTAATAGTATTAACGGCAATGGCTTTGAATTAGACGAAAGCGACTTGAATATTGTTGGTAACGCCGATCGCTACTTTATAGAAGATGGAGAGGGAAACATGACCTTAGTTAGCGATGAGTCTGCTAGTGATCCTAGCTATACTTTCGACTTCAGCGGGATAGCTGGAGTATCTGAGAATGGCGAAGTAGCAGCAAGTGAATCAGCAGGTCAGGATGTTACCACTCAGGTTTACGGAAGTTTAACTGAAACTGGTACAAGTCCATCAGGTGCTGAAGCTGGGGAATCCCCCATGATGGGTGCTGGTGGTAGTAATCCCTTTGGTGGCGGTGCTGGTGGTGCTGAAGCTGGGGAAACTCCCATGATGGGTGCTGGAGGAGGAAATCCCTTCAGTGGCGGTGCTAGCGGCGGCGCTCCCAACAGCAGCAATACAAATCCCAATTACGAATACGACTTCAGCAATTTTGAACAAAATGGAGCTAGTGAAGGTGAATCTTCCATGATGGGTGCTGGTGGAGGAAATCCCTTCAGTGGCGGTGCTGGTGGTGCTGAAGCTGGGGAATCCCCCATGATGGGTGCTGGTGGTAGTAATCCCTTTGGTGGCGGTGCTGGTGGTGCTGAAGCTGGGGAATCTCCCATGATGGGTGCTGGTGGTAGTAATCCCTTCAGTGGCGGTGCTGGTGGTGGCGCTCCCAACAGCAGCAATACAAATCCCAATTACGAATACGACTTCAGCAATTTTGAACAAAATGGAGCTAGTGAAGGTGAATCTTCCATGATGGGTGCTGGTGGAGGAAATCCCTCGGATACAGGTACATCGGTTGAAGGCGAAGAATCTCCTATGATGGCAGCTGGTGGCGGCGCTCCTAATAGCAATACAAACCCCGATTACGATTTCAGCACTTTCGATGGAAGTGATGAAGGCGATCTTAATGAATTAATTAGACAAAGTCCCTTTGGCGTGCTGCTAGATATTCCTGGCATCGATGGTGTGGAAGATATCTTCGGCAATGTCGGCGGTGGCGAAAACCCCTTCGCTGGGGGTGCTGGTGGAGCTGGTGATGCCGCTGCACCAGTTGAAGGCAACACTGAACCCCCCACGATGGATGCTGGGGGTGCTGGTGGTAGTAATCCCTTTGCTAACTTTAACCCGCTAGAAGAGGGCAATCCTGTTATGGAAGGAGACGAACCTAATGTTTCTTTTGGCCAAGCTGGAGGAGCTGAAGGTGCTGGTGGAGGAAACCCCTTCGGTGGTTCTTCTTCTGGACTTCCTGATGAAGGTGCATTCGCTATCGGTGACGACGCTAGCGGGTATGTAGTTAGAGACGAAAATGGCGAATGGTTCGTTAGTAAGGATGACGCTGCTAGCGAAGATGACACATCTCTCACTAATCTAGATATTTCTGGTGTCAATTTTGAAGATGGAGGCAATTCTTCTGAATTCGATCCGACAGCAGATTTGCCCGATTCTTCTGATGTTCCTGCTGGGAATACTTTCCTTGAAGGCGAAGTTCCCGAAGGTCTTTCTGATGAAGAACTTGCTGTTTCTAGTGAACTAACTGGCAGCGAAGAAGTGCCTGCTGAAGATAGTGGTTCTTTTGAAGAAAGTCCTACAGAATTTGAATATAACTGGGATTTCGATTTTGCCAATTCTGATAGTCTTTACCAAGACTCTGCCACAAACGATCGCGGTATTCCCGAACTAGAAGGTGAAACACTATTATCTGACGATATGGATTCTGGAGAACCTCTTATGAGCGAAGAAAACATAAATCCTTCGGTTGACGAAGCTCCTGTTTTCAATCCCGAAAATAACCAAATAGAGCTTCCCAACGGAGCTACAATTAACCCTTTCAACGAAGATGGCGAATCCGATCTTTCGATCAATACTCCTATCCTTAACGAGGAAGGTATAAAGGTTGGCGATCTTAATATAGCTTTTCCTGAGTATATTCAAGACTACTTTGGTTCTGCTTTCAATATTGATGACGTGCAAGAATTTAATAGCAGTGGCGGATCTGAAATCTTCGATCTTGAAGGCTATTCTGATTTATTTGGCGTAGATGCTCCTGTTCTTGGAGAAGATAACGTGCTGCAAGTTGCTGGTGGCTTTGAATTTGACCTTTCTGAAATTATAGGCGATTCAAGCGACTCGGTTATTTAAGGTAATTCATTAGCCAACTCAAATTTGATCGCTCAAACAAATTAGGGTCGTACTGTCATATGTGCAATGCGACCCTAGTGATATACCTTCCCATAACTCAAAATTTTCAGCATTTTCTCTCTATGGCTCGCTCGACGCATTACTGTCCTTGGTAATTAAATAAGAAGCAAAAACTGATAATTCAATGCAACTATCCTCATCTAAAGCTAAGAAGACCGCCGATAGAGACGGTAATAATAAGGCGATCGCATCCCCAACTCAGAAATTCAAAGAGATTCCCCAGCTTTGTGTTGCTCAGGCGATCGTCAAAGTCCTAGAAAACTTGGGAGTTAGAGAAGCGTTTGGCGTTTCTGGTGGCGCAATGGCAACGCTGTGGGGCGCGCTGTCTAACAGCATATTAATTGACGTACTACACTGTCGCCATGAAGGAGGAGCTGCCTTTGCTGCTGCTGAAGCTCACTTTGCTAGCGATCGCCCGATTGTCGTCTTTACTACCGCAGGTCCTGGCATTACTAACGCTATCACTGGACTGTGGGCAGCGCGAGACGAGGGAGCGAAGGTCATTTACCTCTCCGCCTGTACCTCAGCGACCCAGCGCGGACGCTGGGCAATTCAAGAAACAAGCGACCAGACAATTCCCCAAAGTGGAATTTTTACCTCTGGTGCTTTATTTAACTATGCAACAGTTTTAGAATCCCCACAGCAGCTTCCTCAAATCGCCCGCAGATTAGCACTTGGTTTGGCACAGCCAGGCGGTTTTGTGGCTCATCTTAGTATTCCAACTGGCGTTCAGTCTATCCCTATTGAAACTCATATTCCTGAAGTTAACCTCGCTCCTGCGCTGAGCGTTCCCAGCCAAGAAACAATAGAGACAATAGCACAGTTACTCTGCGAAGGATCTTTTGCTATTTGGGCTGGTTTTGGCGCACGCAGAGCATCCGCAGCGATCCTCAAACTCGCTGAAAGAACTGGATCTGCCGTTATGTGTTCTCCTCGTGGCAAGGGCATTTTTCCCGAAAAGCATCCCCAATACGTAGGTGTAACAGGGGTAGGCGGGCATGAATCGGTGATGAACTATATGCAGGAGTTTTCTCCCCAACGTATTCTGGTACTGGGAACCCGCCTTGGTGAACCGACTTCCTTCTGGAGTAAAGATATGGTTCCCGCTAAAGGATTTATCCACGTCGATGTCGATCCGAAAGTTCCAGGTGTCGCTTTTCCCTTTGCAGATACTTTACCAATTATTGCGGATGCTGATATCTTTGTAAAGGCACTGCTCAAACACTTCCCAGAGCAAACCGAGCAAAATATCACTTTACCAAATCCAGAACTAAATGCGATCGCTCCAGCCGAGAGCAACTTAGTAAGACCAGAAATCTTGATGCAGGCGATTCAGCGAATTGTAGTTGACGGTAGTGATGCAGTCGTTCTGTCTGAGTCGGGGAATTCTTTTACCTGGACAACTAATATGCTCAGGTTTCCCCAAGCCAATCGCTACCGAGTTAGTACTGGAGTTGGCTCGATGGGACATAACGTTACTGGCGTTGTTGGTGCTGCTAGAGGACGTAACGGTAAAGCCGTGGCAGTCGTCGGTGATGGCTCGATGCTAATGAATAGTGAAGTTAGTACTGCTGTTAAATATCAGCTTCCTACGGTTTGGATTGTTCTCAACGATGCTTACTATAACATGTGCAATCAGGGCATGACTCTTCTAGGGATGAAAGGGGCAGATGCCAAACTGCCAGACACGGATTTTAGCCTGATTGCTCGTGGCATGGGTGCAGAAGGTATCCGTGTAGAGGCTGAAGTGAATCTTGAGTCAGCCTTAGAAAGAGCTATGGCAGCAACAGGTCCAGTGGTTGTAGATGTCACTATCGATCCTACTCGCTTTGCACCATCCAAAGGACGTAATAAAAGCCTTAGCGCTCAGGGGGTTAAATCTTCTACTGAGCCAGCCAAAGGAACGCAAGTTTCGTTTCCGCTAGTTTAAACTCTAACAAAACCAGTACTTTTAAACTGGAACATGAGAAATTGCGTCAATTTCCACAATGCCCTTCTACTGATGCTTGTATTTAGAGCTTTGCTTTTTGTTGGGCGACGTTGCGAATTCGGTGCGATCGCCTGAGTAAAAACCTAAAGTTGTTAGAGATAATAGCGATCGATAATTTTTAGCTGAGTAGATCTTTTTTTGTTTGCACTGAATTTTTTTTAGTTGTTCCTATTATTTCTCAGTAAAAAAATAGAGTTTAGTAGAATCAATGCTCATCAATACTAAAGTTTAATAAAAATACTGTTGTATTACATTAGCTTATTTACCCATTTGCGTAAATTCAACTAAATAGTTCAGTCTTCCAAATAAAAAAATTACTTTATCAAAAGATAGTTAATTGGCATGGCTGATTACATTCTATAAGCTCTTAAATAAGAGTGCAGGGAGGAAAGTTTATTGATGATAAATATAGGAAAAGTAAACTTGTTTTTTCTCAATCAAATTGCCGAACGCCTAAATCTTTTTACTTATAAAGATTTATCAATTTATGTACAAGGAGAATCGCGTGGAGCTTTTTGAAACTATTACGCAAATGGGTCACGAACAGGTTCTTTTTTGTCATAATCCAGAACAAAACTTGAAGGCAATAATTGCAATCCATGATGCTAGCCTGGGTTCAGCAATGGGAGCAACTCGTTTATGGCCATACACTAATGAAGCTGATGCTCTGCGAGATGTTTTGCGCCTCAGTCGTGGCATGACCTACAAGGCAGCCTGTGCCAATATTCCCGTTGGCGGTGGTAAAGCCGTAATTATTGCCGATCCGCGAATCAAAACTAGCGAGCTTCTAAGAGCCTATGGACGCTTTGTTAACAGCTTGAACGGGCGTTTTATCACTGGACAGGATGTAAATCTTTCTCCCCGCGACGTGCGGGAAATTCGTCAGGAAACTAAGTATGTTGTTGGCGTATCAGAGAAATCTGGAGGGCCTGCTTCTATAACAGCACAGGGAATCTTGCTGGGGATAAAAGCAGCAGTAGAATTTAGCTCTCGGAAAAGACTTGACGAGCTTAAAATCGCCGTTCAAGGACTAGGAAATGTTGGCAGCAATCTGTGTAAGCTCCTCTACGAAAGGGGAGCTACTCTTTTTGTCACCGATATTAATCCAGCCAGAACAGCAGAGATCAAGCATCTTTACGGAGCCACAGTTGTAGACCCCAACGAGATTTATACTCTCGATGTTGATGTTTTTTCTCCCTGTGCTTTAGGAGCAACTTTAAACGACTCAACTATTCCTTTGCTCAAAGCCTCGATTGTTGCTGGAGCTGCTAACAATCAGCTAGAAAACGAACAGCTACACAGTAGACTTCTTAGATCGAAAGGAATTTTTTACTGTCCCGACTACGTTATTAATGCTGGAGGCTTAATTAACGTTTACAACGAAATGGTTGGCTACGAGGAAGATAAAGCTTTTAAACAGTTAAACGGCATCTATGACACCTTGCTAGAAATATTTAACATTGCCGAGCAACAGGACATAACCAACTTTGAAGCGGCTCAAAAATTAGCCGAAGAGCGGATTAAACAAGCCAGATTGCTAAAAGCGACAAGGGAACACTAACGAAAGGATGAATTAATGGAAGAAAATACCTTTGCCACATCTGCATATATTGCCACTTCTCCCGAAACGGCTTTTGACTATCTCTGTAGCTTAGAGAATCTCGATCATTGGACTCTCTATAGTCGCATGATCGAGAAGATTGATGAAGATACTTGGTTAGGCACTGCATCTGGCTATCACGATAATCTTTACTACCACGTTAAACGAATAGAAAATCCGTTTTTTCGGGGTATCGAATGGCACTGCGGGTTGGAGTATAAAAAATACTTTCAGGTTTATCCTGTTTTTCTTTTTGCCCCAGAATACATCGAGCCAGGAACAACAGAATCAGGAGTTTATTTCCACTGGCTCAGCTTTGTCGATCCCAAGCGGCGATCGCCAATGATCATGCAGGGGATTGAAACCGTCCACACTTCTGAATGTCGCTCTTTAAAAGCGATTTTGGAGCGCAACGCTGGAATGACCGAAGCTGCTCGAGGAGGTTATCGCATTGATACTGACACTATTTATGTCGATGCTCCAATCGAGCTGGGTTTTGAATACCTGCAAGATCTGCGCAATATGGAAGACTGGGCGCATTTTCTCCGTGCCGATGGCGAGATTGCCCCAGATTCAGGGAGCTTTCTCGACGAGTACAACCAGAAGGTAGAAGTTAGCCTGCGGACTTATGACTTTAATAGTTACTACCTAATCGAACAAAACTTTTACTACCCAGACGACGATTTTACCCAGCGTTGCCCAACAGTAATTATTCCTTGTTCATACGCCTTTGGCGACCCAAATGCCAAAGGATTTATCCAACATCGGATTACCTTTTGGCCGCTTCATCAGTCCCTCCGTCGTGGAAAGCTGCAAATTCAGGACTACGGTGCTGAAAGCATGAACATCAAGCGATTGCTGGAAGCAAAAGCAGGCAATACAGAAACTTTTGCCCAAGGCATGAGCTACAAACCTGCTGATTCCGATGCGATCGCAGCCTTTGTCTAAAGCTGGTTTAAACTCGTGAGATTGCGAAACGAGCATCCAGACGGAGATTGCCAATACTATGGCTTTCAGTCAAGATGACTGCGAACTTTATCTATTCACACTATTTTTTACTACGTAAGCAATGCAACTTCAGCAAATGATTTACTTAGGTTTTCTAAAGCCGAATTGAATCAATAAATAAATAAAACATAAAACATTATTAGCGATTATCCCTTATATCCAAATGCGACATCAAGGCTTTTCGTTAACCGTGAAATGAATGAAACTTTGAACGAACAAACTCCCCCAATAAATGAAATGGATGAAACTTTGAACGAACAGACTCCCCCAGTAAATGCAGCCCCTGGTAACGAGGACGTAACATCTAGCCTCCCAGCACAATATTCTGAAGGCAACGCGGGCTTTTTTAACCGCCAGAACGAGGCTGTCCCGACTGCCGTTACGGTCGGTCCTGACGGCGCGCTCTATGCCTCTGAGTTGAGCGCGTTGCCCTACCCTGAAGGCTACGCTAGCGTAGTGCGGATCGACAATCCAGAGGGTGATGCTAGCTATGATGGGGAGACTCCAGGCGGTGTTAGCCAGACCTATGCCAGCGGCTTTGAGCAAATTAATGGTCTAACGTTTGACGAGGACGGGGCGCTTTATGTCCTTGAATACGTAAACGCCAGCACCGTATACGACCCGTCGCTCCCAGTTGAAGAGTTGCCAGCGAGCCGCTTGATTAGGGTTGATCCAGATGGCGCACGCCAGCAGATATCAGGTGAGGAGCTGCGCTTCGGCAATTATGTGTTCGCCCATGAAGGCAAGATTTATACCGCAATTAACAACGGCGACATCGACAAGGGGCAGGTGCTTGCATACGAACAAAACCCTGAGACTGGTGAATGGTCGCACGAAGTCGTTGCCGAAAACCTTAATAACCCGCGTGGCATGGACATCGGCCCCGACGGCAACCTTTACGTTCTTGAGGTAGGGAAAGGAACACCAGCAGACGACCCAAACGTTGACGACGCGCTAAGCATTGAATTTATTCCTGGTTTGGTTAGCCAGCGTGCTGGCTATACTGCCGCGATTAGCCGAATTGACCTTGAAAATGGCAGTCAAGAGCGAATTTACGAGGGTTTACCTTCTACTATTGAATACAACCCAAACACGGGCGAGGATCGCATTGTTTCCATTGGTTCCAATGGCATGGCGATCGGCGACGATGGTACGGTGTGGATTTCCTCTGGTGGGGGGCTATCGGATGAAAGCGCTGATGCGTTAGGCGAGTTCGGTGAAGGTTTGCGTGGCGTACTGAAGCTTGACGGTTTGTTCGGTGAAGATCCTTCGCAGGCAACCTGGACTCCGACATTTGATTCGGTGCAGTACGCAGGTGAGAATGGTCCTGATGGCGCAACCACGCTGTTCAACACCCAGAGCAATTTAAACGATATTGAGGTCGGTCCCGACGGCAATCTTTATACCGTCGATGCAGCACGCAATGTAATGTACGGTATCAGCCCAGACGGTCAAGAAGTTGAAAGCGTCACCGTGCTGCAAAAGACTCCGCCAGTACTGACTCCAGTACAATACGCCTTGGTTCAAGAGGCGGGTGGCGACCCAAGTGCTGACTACAGCGTCGAGATCTCCGAGCGTACATTTAAAGGCGAGAACGATCTGCCCGATACGCCAGGCAGGCAGCAAGCGCTAGCGAACGGGGCTGTGGCTTCAACTGAGAGCGGTACAGATAGTGAAATACCTGAAGGAAGCAATGGTGAAGCGCCTAGTTCTCCTCCCCAGCAGGACATTGCCTTAGAAGAATCTGCTAGTGACAACGGCGAACCCTCTTTACGCGGTGAGGATGCTGCGATCGGTAGTACTTTGGGCGAGGGGCAAATCACAGCGCCTCTATCGACTTTAGGCGATCCGACATTAGAGCAACAAGTTTCAGCGGACGGTTTACCAGTACCAGAAGCCGACACAAGCGAGGGTATCGATCTACCTGATGATACTGAAGTCCTCGTAGCTACAACGGCGGACGACTTACCAACAGAGGTACCAGGTCTTGACCAGACAACGCCTCCTCCAGAGGGTGTAGACGCAAACGAATTCGATCCACTCAATCCTGGTTTGGTGCCTGGTGTCGAACAAAGTGTACTTACTCCTGGTCCAATCGATCCGACTGCGCCTGTTATCACTGAGGGTAATCCGTTTGCTGACTACTTCGATCCGTTTTTCGGTGTGTATTCACCAGCGCAGGGAGAAGAGCCCGTACTGCCAGACGGAGAAGATGGCTACACGGTTGACGACCTGTTCGTGTTCGGCGATCGCCTGACTGAAAATGGTGGTGAGTTTGGCAAGAATGCTGTAGCCGAAAGTACGGGCGCTAACCCTCCTTACGATGAGGCTCCGTACTCGCCTGACGGCAGCTTCACAGACGGCTCGAACTGGACTACATACCTGGCGAGTATTCTCGGCGTTGAGAACGACGGCGAGCAGGACACTAATTTCAGCTATCTTGACGCTACTGCTCGTGAATTAGAGAACCCTACCGATCCGTTTGGCGAGGCAACCGAGTTAAACAGCTTCGCTGGTCAAATCGATACCTTCAAGCAAACCTATGGCACGTTCACCGAAGACGACTTAGTGGCCGTCAATTTTGGAGGCAACGATCTAACCTTGCCCCCAGAGGAAGGCGTTACACCAGAGCAGGCAGCCCAGCAGTCAATCCAGGCTACTGTTGACGGCATTGCCAGCCTGCAAGAATTAGGTGCCAAGAACTTTTTGGTCGGACTTGTCCCGCCAGTTGAGCTAGCTCCAATCTTCGGTGAGCAGGAGTTTTTAGACCTTCTTGGTGTCGAGCCTGGTTTCTTCGAGCCAGTAGTAGAAAGCTACAACCAGGCGTTGACGGCTGCACTAGATAATTACGAGGTAGAATCGGGCGCGAACATCGAAATTCTAGATACCAATGCTCTGTTTAATGATATCGCTGCCGAGCCTGGATCATACGGCTTCGTCAACGTGGAAGAGCCGGTGTTGAGTAGCAAGACACCAGTAACCGGTGAACCCATAGCCTACAATCCTGAAATTGTGGGAGAAGATCCAGCAGTACAGCACTCGACATTATTCCTCGACCCCTACTTCCATCCAACTGCACTCGGTCACTCGATTGTCGCCGAGACGGCACGGGACGAACTGCTTAATTTAGGCGACGATATTAGCGGATCGACATTTGAAGAAACAGGAATAACCGTTGGGCTTTATGATGCGGACACAGACACCTTAATCGCGCCTCTGAAAAATGGTACACAAATTCAGGCGAGTGAAGTTGCTGGTAAAAATCTGACAATTGCTGCCTCAGTTCCAGAAGACAGTGTTTATTTTGAACAGGTGGAGAGCGTGTTTCTAAATTTAAATGATGGTCAAGTTGCCAAAACAGAAAATTTGGAGCCTTACGCTCTATTCGGTAACGACAATGAAGAGTATTCTAAAGGAGGAATTGATATGCATGGAGAACAGACTATTGCTTTTGAGCTATATTCCCAAGATAATCTCGGTGGGGAAATGCTTGGGAATATAAATTTAGATTTCTCAATTGTTTAATTGATTCTTTCCAAGCTTCAGGTTTACGAAAAGCGATCGCAGCTAAGGCATAATGTAGTTTTAGCTGAACGTCAAAGAAGCCCCGCATCTGTATCAGGGTGAACGCATCTAAATCAGAAGAAAAAAGCAGTTAGAATGAATTTATTAAAATCAACTGAGCATTTTTCCGACGCGCATCCTACGATTCTAGCGTAGGTGAATCGCTAGTTAGCGTCGGCTTTAACCTCGCGGGTTCATCCTGATTTTCTATGTACTTAAGAAGTGTTTCTGTGTTGGCTCTACCGCCTACAGAAATAACGCAATATGCTCGGTTCCCAAAGTAGGGTTTCCAATAATACGGTTTAAGGTGTTCACGATATTCTTGTCTAATTCTGCGAGAAGAAACGGACTTAAGATTTTTAATTAGGGATGCTAATTGAACAGTTGGCTCTGACTCAAAAAGACAGTGTATGTGATCAGCTTCTCCTCCAAACTCGATCAAAGAACTGTTCCATTTAATTAACAAGTCTTTAAATACTTCTTCTAACCTTTCAAGCATTTCACCAGTTATACATTTATGGCGATACTTGGTTGACAATATCAAATGATAATAAAGTCTGTATGCACTGTGGTTCTTAGTTTTTAGCTTGCTATATAATTGCGACACTAGTATGATCATGATTATGGTTAAATCAATTGTACGCACTGACAACTGGAATCTCAACCCCAGTAGTGAAGACAAATTTTGTCTTCAAGCAACGGTTAATGAGTATCGTGCGTTTTGTAAGGCTCTCTCTTATGTGATTTTAGGTCATTGGGTTAAGCTTCAAAACGTTAATAGTAAGTGCGTTGCGATTGAAAAATTGATTCACCAAACAAAGAAAAATTCAGCACCAAAACACAAGTACTTTGTGAAAAGGTTTTGGAAGTTTCCATCTTATCTAAGACGTGCTGCTATTGAATTTGCTTGGGGTCAAGTTAGTTCGTATTTGACTAGATATAGAACCTGGCAATCAGGGATCAGAAAAAGAAAGGATGTTAAACCACCAGTTTTTAATCCCACTGCCAACTGTTACCCAGCTTTATATGGAGGTAATTTAATCAGGTTTGACTCTGATTATTCAACAGTCAAGATTAAGGTTTGGAATGGTAGCGACTGGATTTGGTCAACTATAGAAATAGCTTCAAAAAGACGCAGACATTTAACTGGTAAAAGACTGTCTCCCTATTTAGTGATATCTAAAACCAAATGTCATTTAGCAGTACCCTTTAAGATCAAACCTATAGCAATCAAGGGCGAAACAGTATGTGCAATTGATGTTGGAATCAATACTTTAGCTACAGCAGTTATAGCCGTTTGAGTCCCCATCGCATCTATAGTTCAGTAGATCGAAAAATCATTTTCTAGCAGGCGATCGCTAATAGCCGACGGAGTAAAATATAATTGTAAAATTATATTACAAAGCAAAAATCATCAAGATTTTATGTCTTGTTGAGTTCTGGGACAAGATACGGGGTATTCCAGTTGAAGATTTAGTTTTTTTAGATGAAGCAGGAGTCAACTTAGCTTGGATTAGACTATATGCTCGCGCTCAAGGGAGTTATTGCATCAATAAATCTGTTAGGTTCAACCGATGGACTAACTTTTGAAGCTTTTGTCATCCAAAAACTTATTCCCAATCTATGCAAAGGTGCAACCGTCGTTTGGGATAATTGCAGTATTCACACAGGAAAAGAGATTGAACAAGCTATTATAGCTGCTGGAGCTAAATTAATCTATTTGCCCCCTTATTCACCTGATTTTAATCAAGCATGAAAATTGTTGGTCAAAAATCAAAAATATTTTGCGTTTTATTGGTGCTAGAAATTACCAAGATTTAGATTTAGCAATTTTCCAAGCTTATAGTCAGGTTTCCCTCAAAGATATTCGTAATTGGTTTACCCACTCTTGTTACTGTATCTCACCAATTTGAGAAAAGCTATAATAACTTTTATATTGGTTTATATGGTTATAGTTGGCTCAATTTTTACTTTACTCTTTCGGAAAAAATAACTCAATTAATGAATTTATCTCCTAATAAACGCCCATTTTATCAACGAGGTCAGAAAGCCATGGTACTGATCCTGTCTGCTTTCTAGCTACTATGGTCGCCCCGCTAGGACAAAGATTAAGATTACGGAGCATTTTGATATATTTGTTGTTCTCGATTAATAAACACCCCAGCTAAAGCTTGATAGGCTTCAGCCCAAGCTGTCATCACTTCTTCGGTTGCTGCATCTTCCAACACATCTTTAATTGCCTGTAACAAACATTCTCCCACTATTGGATACTGCTCTGGTAAAACATGAGTTTGCACGTGACGATGGGCGATCTTATCTACCATTGCTTGTAAGGTTTCTAAATCGTCGATATGGGTAGCGTAACTATAAACAGCAGTAGCAAGTTTGGCAGGTTGAGTACCGTTAGCCTGTGCAGCCATATCGAACTGTGCTTTTACTTCTGGATGGGTGTCAAACATAATTTCGTACATCCGAGTAGTAATGGTTTTACCATGTTGTTTAATTACGGGGGCGGTAGATTTAACGATATCTATAGTTTTCTGGCTAACTCCCTTCTTCGCTGGAAGATGTTCGGAAAAAGCTAGGGTAAATGCCAGATTTTCTTTCGCTTGTACCGCATGAGGCGCGTTTGCTGCTATGAACACAAATACTCCTGGGGCTAAAGCAATATCTTTTCCTTCTAAATTGAGATTTCCCGAACCTTCAATTACAGTTACGATCGCGTTACGAGTAGAACTATGTTCGTCGATGTTCGTACCTGCTGCCAAACAGAATAAGCTGTATTGGCTATTGTTATCCTTGAATAAAACTTTACTATTAATACCATTGGCGGGATATTCAATTAAATCCTGTAATGTAGCGTTAAAAGAATTATTGGGTGTTGCGACTATCATAATTTTCTCCTTGTTGTTTATTTGTTTGTAAAGGCGAATGGTTATTCGCCCCTAGGTAATTGACGACGTAAAAACGATATAACCGATGTTTTTTCCCTGTTGTTGAAAACTACGGCGCATTTGTAATACTCTGTGACGCAGATTAGGTTTAGTTAAAACATTCGAGATAATTTTGACTGTTCCTAATAAACCTTCATCCCTTATCATCTGACTTAGATCGAGTAATCCCATCTTTCCTGTTTGCTGTTGCTGTATAGTTAAACCAGCATCTTTACAGGCTGTTGACCATTCCGAGACAGTTAAAGGATTAGCGTTGACACGAATAGACCTAGATAAGCTTTGACGCACTTCTGTTTTATTGTCACGGACAAGCATTTCATGAGAAAGAAACTTCCCCCCTGGTTTCAAGCAGTCTTTAATTCCCGATAAAATTTTGGCTTTTGCTGCATCCGACTGCATGGTGAGAATTGCTTCAGCTAAAACATAATCAAACTTGTCTGTAATTTTATCTAACTGAAAGATATCCCCTTCAATAATTGTTACTCGGTCTGATAATCCCGCAGCTTTAATATTTTCCTTCGCTTTAGCTACGCTATCTGGATTCTTTTCAATTCCTACTACAGAGACGTTAAATCTTTGGGCTATAGCGATCGCACTTTTACCAAAGCTTGCTGCTAATTCTAATACCGTTTCTCCTGGTTGAAAATTAGCCCAAGTAAATAGTTGTTCTGTGGCTGCTTTTCCTCCAGGGCGCAGAATTTTTTTTCCTGCTGCTGCCAAGACTTGATGACCAGGTGCAGTGGCAAAATTAAGAGTAGTTGTCATGAGAGAAGATCCAAACTCGATACTCTTACTCTGACATTAAATTTCAGTCCCGTCTTTGAGGTAGCTCATATTTGAGGATAGATTTTTATTTAAAACCATCAATCGCAGGTTACGGTAATTCTTTAAAAAAGTAAAAAAGTAGGCAAAACTTTTTTAAATAAAAGTTTACAGCCAATGTTTGGGATAAGGTCTACCCTCAACTAAATTATTAAAAATTACAGTAACTAAAACGATAATAATGGACCCCCCCAAGGCTGGAGTAAAAATAAAGTGCCAATCTGCATTACTCAAAACTCCAATTAATGCGACTGCTCCCGATGGTGGATGAACTGTCATAGTTAATTGCATTAATTTAATGGTAGTAGCTACCGCCAGAGCCATGACCCAAGGTGCTGTACCAAATAAATATATTAAAATTACGCAAGTCAATGCACCTATTGTATTCCCCCCAATAACATTGCGTGGTTGAGCTAAAGGACTATCAGGAACAGCAAAGACTAATACCGCAGTTGCTCCAAAAGGTGCAGCAATTAAAGGATAAGAACTATAAACTGAAAGATAAGCTAAAACTGCGATGCCGATAAAACTACCAACATAAGAAAGCAAAATATGTTGCCAGGAAAATTTTGGTTGATGTCTTCGGCTCTGTTGCAAAACATAAAATTTACGCTTCCAACGTCTTAGAAGACCCCGATTAGTCTTTTTTCGATAAGATTTTTTTTTACAGGATTATTTTTAAACAGCATTATTTAATTAATTGTTAAGGCGACTACGCATCCGCAATCGTGGGTTAAGATAATCTCGATACAGGCAATTATTCGTTATTATCAATATATCATGACAAAAACGCATAAAGCGGTCAAAGATACAGATATTTCAAATGACTTGCTTAACGTTTGCTTATAGATCCCGAATGGCTTCTTTAGGCAAAAATATCCAGCATAATGACTTATTAAAACAGTATTTTGAAGTTTCAATTTCTGAGTTCGATAGAAGTTTGTTAAAAAAAGTATTAATTATAAGAACAATCAAGCACCTGCGACCATTGGTTAAAATGGCGTTGCTGAATCGAGGTATAATATAAATAATTTTTTTAAAAAAAGAGCGCATTTCTTTTGAATCATACTTCAATCCATCAATGTTGAATTAAGTTCTCCAAAATCTCGACTACGCTGAGTTTTAATGATTGAGATTTGGCTGGTTAAAATAAAACTGACAAAACTAGAAATAGCAATAACGGGAAGCATTGCCGTACCCGAAAGCACGCTGAGAATAATACTGGTACTGACTGGAGTTTTAGTCACTGCTACGTTTACTGCCGCCATCAGACAAACCATCGCTACTGTGGGATGAACTTGAGGTGCTGCTAAAGAGACGGCATAACCAGCGTTAGCACCGATAAAAAACAAAGGGAAAATAAAGCCACCCAAAAAGCCAGAGTGAAGGGTGAAACTAATGGCAAACATTTTGGCTATAACAATCGCTACTAATAAACCCACACTTAGAGAAGCTCCAGTTTTAATTACCGTGTGAATTTGTGCCTCGCTAAAAAATAGGGTTTGCGGAAAAGCAAAAGCAATCAGACCGATTGACAAACCACCTAAAGTTGCTAACAGAATTCGACGGTGTTCTAAAGGTTCGAGGAGTTTGCCAATCAGGCGAAAGATGACAATAAACATCACTGCTAACCCAGCACCGATAGTGCCTAAAATCAAACCTTCAAATAAATTTTTTAGGGGGTAAAGGGGTGGAATTTCGTCAAAATGATAAACGGCACCAATAGTCATACCGGTGTTGAGTCGAAATACAGCAAAAGAAAAAATAGCAGCAATAATCGTTGGTGCGATCGCTTCAAAATACTCCAAACCCCGACGGTGAGGAATTTCAAGGGCAAACAGCGCGCCACCAATTGGTGCGCCAAAAAAAGCTCCTAAAGCAGCACTCATACCGCAAAAAGTTAAAATTCGGACTGAAGAATTGGTTAGTTTTAATTTATCTCCCAGCCAACTTCCTAAACTACCATTGACTTGAACCAAGGGTGCTTCAGGACCGGCACTGCCTCCAGAAGTAATGGCAATTAGAGAAGCAATAACCATCGCAGGGCTTTTACGAATATCGATTCTGCCTGGACTATGAATCTTATCGACAACGTGAGTCATTTCCCCAGGAAGACCAAAAAAGTAAAGAGTCAAACCGACAAAAAAACCACCAACTGTAGTGGCAATCCAGACATAGTTACTGGTAGGAAGCCAGCTAGGAAATAATGCTTCAACCATTTCTGGTAACCTATCCCACATACCGTGCATCATAGCTTCCAGTACGAAGTAGTAGATAGTGGCGACCATCCCACCTGAAATCCCAATGACTACCGCACAAAAAATTAGCCGTGAGTAAGTTAGGTGATTGCGATCGTATTTCTTTTGAATCATACTTTAATTCAGCAACGCCGTTAAAATGATCTCGATACAGGCATTTATTTGTTGTTATCAACATATCATGATAAAAGCGCATAAAGTATCCAGAGATACAGAAATATTTAATAACTTACTTAGCGTTTGCTTATAGGCTAAATTAAGCAAAGCAACATTTTCCGCATTCAAATAAATAAACTGGAACTATTTTCCAATTAATGATTGTCAAAGGTTACTCCTCGGTCGCTCAATTACAACAGCTTTTAATTTTTCAAGATTTAGAGATCGCCCAATTAGAAAGTCTGGTTGGGTGCAGTTACGTAAGAGAATATCTGCCAGATGAAATAGTAATGCACGAAGGCGATCGCCTCCCCCAACAACTGCATGGTTTAATTACGGGAAAACTAGAAATTAAAAAGACTGCCGACAATGGTAAAGAAACAATAGTGCGCCTTATTCCCCCTGGTGAACTTTTTGCTGCACCAGCCATTTTCGGTAATGGAATTGCCCCTGCAACCGTAATCGCTCAACTAGAGTCGCAAGTGTTAACTATCGATCGCCAAGCCTTATTACAGGTAATTTCTCAAGCGCCAGAAATTAGTTTGCGGATACTAGAAGTTTTTAACCAACGTCTACAACAACTTCACAATACAGTACACGGACTAATCTCCGAACGGGCAATGGTGCGTTTAGTCAGATTGCTTCAATATTATAGCGATCGCGATGGGACTTATTCTGTAGCCCAAGGCGATCGTTTAAATATTAAACTGCCTTACTATCAAATTGCACGCAGTATCGGTATCACCTATGAAGAATGCGTACGCCTGTTTAAAAAACTAAAGGGAATAGTGATTTACAAAAGAGGCGGAACAATTATTATTCAGGATTGGTCAAAATTAACAGCAGCCAGCAATTTGATAGGTAATTAACGGTTTACGCAGATTTGCGATCGCGCACCAAAAAACGACCTAACTCTCCTATCCAAAGCACAAAGGAAGTAACCAGGGTAATAGCGAACCAATCAATTAGAGATAGAGGAACAGTACGGAAGACGCTACCGCCAAGCTGGACAATGAGAATTTGTCCGACTAGAATAATAGTTGCGATCGCTATAAAGCTAGGATTATGAATTAAGCCAGTAAAAGCAGAACGATTTGAACCTAAACAACGAGCGTTGAACATATTCCAAAACTGCAACATCACAAAGGTAGTAAAGAATAGAGTCAGTTCGTAAATCGTTGCTTCTCCATTTCGATCGAGATACAAGAGAAATCCTGTCAGAATAAACAGAAAACTCAACCCAGCGAGCGCAATATGACGCAACATTTCTGGCGTAATAATAAAAGCTTCGGGATTACGGGGAGTTCTGGTTATTACTTCAGGGTTTGGTGATTCGGTGGCTAAAGCCAGCGCAGCAAAGGTGTCCATGATTAAATTGACCCAAAGCATTTGGATAATGGTTAGAGGTATCGCTACGCCGATGAATGGCCCTAAGAAAACTATGCCCAAAGCAGCAACGTTAATAGTTAACTGAAAAAGAATGAATCGTTGGATGTTTTCGTAAAGAGAACGTCCCCAAATCACCGCATTGATAATACTACCGAAAGAGTCGTCTAATAAGACAATATCACTGGCTTCAAGAGCGATCGCCGTACCGCTACCCATCGCCAGTCCTACCTGTGCCTGTTTGAGTGCAGCAGCATCATTTGTACCGTCTCCCGTTACCGCCACTACTTCGTCATTAGCTTGTAATAGCTTAACTAAACGTAATTTATCTAGAGGACGGGCGCGGGCTAATACTTTTAGTTCGACCGCAGCGATTTTAGCTTGTTCGTCGTCGAGTTGACTAAATTGTTGTCCCGTTAAATAAGTATATTGTTGGTGTCGATCCGCATCTGTTACCAAACCCATCTGAGTGGCAATTTCTCGTGCGGTTTCGAGATTATCCCCCGTGACCATTTTGATTTCAATGCCTCCTTTAAGACAAGTTGCGATCGCCTCTGGGACTTCAGTACGTATGGGGTCTTGAATAGCTACAAAGCCTAACCAGATTAGGTTGGTGGCTAATTTATTGAGATTATCTATCTGTTCTGGTGCATCGTGGTAAGCAAAACCCAGAGTACGCATTCCTCGACGTTGATAAACTTGAAGTTCAGCAGCAATTTCTGCTTGGTTTGTTAGGGGTTTTAATCCTGTAGTAGTTAGAATTTGAGTACAGCGAGCGAGAATTATTTCTGGCGCACCTTTAAGATAAAAAACCTTGCTTTGAGTAACTGCCGACTTACCTAAAGTACCCATGTATTTTTGCTGAGTTGAAAAAGGCATTTGGGCTTCAATTTCAAAGTCGCTACGGTAGGGAATGTAGTCAAGCTTTTGGCTTTCTAACCAAAGTAGTAATGCACCTTCAGTCGCGTTACCAATGGGACGAATCTCCCCGTCAGGTTTTTTTTCCAAATCGGCGGTACTGTTAACGGCAATCGCCTCGGCAATTAATTTTTGAGCATCATGATGTAAGGGTAACACCGAAGCATCGAGACTGAGAAAATGAGCTTTTTTGACTCGCATTTGATTTTGAGTTAGAGTACCAGTTTTATCGGAACAGATAACCGTTGCTGCGCCAATAGTTTCACAAGCGTGCATCTGACGCACTAAATTGTTGTCAGCAGCCATTTTCCTCATGCTATATGCCAAAGAAAGGGTAACGCTCATTGCCAAGCCTTCGGGTACTGCCACGACAATGAGCGTTACTGCGATCATGAAATATTGCAGCAGTGCGCTGGCAAAATCACTTGGCAACCAATTATTTAAAGAACTTGGCAGTAAGTCTACAAAATAACCCCAACCAACTCCTATCATCAAAATGATCGATCCCATCGCTGTAGCTTTTAACCAAGCAGCTACACCACCAGCCTCTAACCATTCTGGAACTTTCTGTTCTTTGCCAGCTAATTCAAAACCATCATAGACAACTGGCAACCATACGGGAGACAAAGCAACCAAGACACTGGCAATGGACAAGCCAAAACAATACCATTGGGCAATGGTTAAACTATATTCCCCAATGAAAAAGCCTCTAAATAGCAGTGCGCTAAAAGTCAGGCTGGCAAATGCTAAACCGATAACACCAATTAGTTTACTTAGTTTTTCTAACTGAAGATTAAGTGGCGTAATTGTTTTGTTATCTACTACAGCTACAGCGATCGCTAGCTTGCCGATTTCAGTGCGATCGCCAACAGCCGTAACCTCGATAAAAGCGTGTCCACCTTCAACTAAAGTGCTGCGATAAACTTTGTCGGCGGGATAGGTTTGGCAGTCGATTACCTCGTCTTGTGCTTCGGCTTGACAACATTTTTTAACGGCTTCAGATTCCCCAGTAATCTTAGATTGGTCGATATAAAAAGCGACTTCTTCTAAGACAACGCCATCTGCTGGAACTTCTTCTCCTTGTTCGAGATAGATAATGTCTCCTACTACCAAATCTTGACGGGGAACAGTGGTAAAGTTGCGATCAGCTTCGCTGGTGCGCCCCGCGCAATCGCGAATTACTTTGACCCGAATGGTATCGTATACCTGATTGAGAACGTCAAACTCTTTCTCCGCTTGGTACTCATTAATAAACGCTAGGGTAGTTGCTATTAAAATCGCGACAATAATGCCAATACCTTCAATATAATCTCCCTCCACTACGCCTACAGCGATCGCTAAAATTGCTGCGATCGCTAAAATTTGAATTACAGGATCGTCAAATTTGGCTAAAAATAATTTCCACGCTGGTTCTCGTTCGGGAGGTTGGAGAATATTTGCACCGTATTGCTGGCGGTTATGTTCTACTTGTTGAGATGTCAGTCCTCGATATGGTAAGCGATCGTGAGGATTGACTTTTTTCGTTGGTATTTGCATCTAATTTTAGGATATCTAAACTACTTATCGACAAGCTGCTAACTATTACAGTGAGGCGATCGAGCATTTCTAATAGTAGTTATCAAGATAGTTCGTAAGTTTGAAGAAGTTATGAGGATTTTTATTAACTTTGTGATTACTTGAGTATTGTTTATGTAGTTTTAGCAGTATACCCTGAGAATACTTCAACCTGAAGCCTATTTTTCTTCATAAGTTCCTCAAATTTCCGCTGTAATCTTAAAAACTAAATAGGGCAGTTATTTAGGAGCAGTTATTTAGCAAATATAAGCCAATGGGCAACAAATAGAGGTTCTCAGACTGATGAAAAGTTTTCTGGGCAATTAACAACAATACTCTAGACAATTTTTGTATAGTGCAGCATCAACATTAAATCCTGCGATTAATTGGTAAGTACAACGGTAAAACAAAATGAATATCAACAGTCAAATTACCAAAAATATCACAAACGAGCTTGAGGAAAAAACCCTATGCGCTTATCAAAACTTGAGTAGCCATTGGCAAATAGTTAAAATTACCAATCTACCCAATTACTATTGGGAAAAGGCTGTTTTACCTGGTCAAAAAATTATTTTCATTACGTCTATCAAAGCCATCTTAAAAATTTTCTCGGCTGAGAACATTACGGCAGTATTGATAGATAACATTCCCTGTCATCAGCTAAAAATAAATTAAGCATTACTAAGATCGATTGACTATAAAATAACCAATTTAATTTTGCAAAATGCTTACCAAAATAGTAGATCTAACTCAGCTTTGTGTTGTCAAACAAGTTCAATATATCCTAGTAGAATTAGAGAAAGATCGGGATAATTTGATTCTTCAAGATTCTTATTACCAGCAGCAGCTAATTGAATATGTTTTATCTAACTTAAATCATCGATTTATGATGCTTGAATTGACCGAAATTCCTCAAGACCCTAGTGACGTATTTCCTCAATGTCCTATAGATGAACAAATAGCAATAAGACAACTGTTACAAATGAAAATCTCTCAGATTGGGCGATACGTAGGCGATGGTAAACATGATTCCTTAGAAATGCAGTCGCAGAAGATGAAGAATACTTTCACCAGCAAGAATGATTCACGACAGCGTAAACGCGAAGTTCAATGCGAAGAGGATATTAGACCCTGTTTGATACAGCCCCTTCGGGGCAAGCGCGCTTCGCGCTTGGGGCGCAAGCCCCGTGTTAATAGCTAATAGCTGGGGCGAAGCACTGTATTTTTGCCTTGACAACTAATTCCCAACTGCAAAACTTAACACTACTATTATGACTGTAACTCAACCTGAAATTACAAAGCTCCAAGAATCTCTAACTAAAGAAGAGATACGCCTGATAAATGCCTATTGGCGAGCAGCAAACTATCTTTCTGTGGGACAGATATATTTATATGACAATCCCCTACTTAAAGAACCTTTAAAGCTCGAACACATCAAACCCAGACTGCTGGGGCATTGGGGAACAACTCCAGGTCTAAACTTCATTTACGTTCACCTCAATCGTTTAATTAAAAATCACGACCTCAACGCGATCTATGTTACTGGTCCTGGTCATGGCGGACCCGCATTGGTTGCCAATACCTACCTAGAGGGAACTTATAGCGAATTTTATCCCAATATTTCACAAGATGCTGAGGGTATGAAACAACTGTTTAAACAGTTTTCTTTCCCTGGCGGAATTCCCAGTCACGTTGCTCCCGAAACTCCTGGCTCGATTAATGAAGGAGGAGAACTCGGTTACTCCCTCTCTCATGCCTATGGAGCAGCTTTTGATAACCCCGATTTGCTGGTTGCTTGTGTCGTAGGGGATGGCGAGGCAGAAACAGGAGCTTTAGCTACTGCTTGGCACTCAAATAAGTTTCTCAACCCCATTACCGATGGTGTTGTTTTGCCAATTCTGCATTTAAATGGCTACAAAATTGCCAATCCTGCGGTATTAGCTCGCATTCCCCACGAGCAGTTAAAAAGCTTGTTTATCGGTTATGGCTACAAGCCTTACTTTGTCGATGTCCAGGGTTCTGACCCCGAAACCATGCACTCTGTAATGGCTCAGACTTTAGAGACAGTTATCGCCGAGATTAAAGAAATCCAGCACGATGCTCGTCATAATAATAGTACCGAGATTCCCCAATGGCCGATGATAATTCTGCGGAGTCCCAAAGGCTGGACGGGACCAAAAGAAGTTGATGGTAAGAAAACCGAGGGATTTTGGCGATCGCACCAAGTTCCTTTATCTGGGATGGCAACTAACCCCGAACACCTAAAACAGCTTGAAGCCTGGATGAGGAGTTACAAACCCGAAGAACTCTTTGACGAAAACGGGAAACTAATTCCCGAACTAGCAGCATTAGCTCCCCAAGGCGATCGCCGTATGGGTGCAAACCCTCACGCTAATGGCGGTATTTTACTCAGAGATTTGAAAATGCCTGATTTTAGAGATTATGCCGTCGATGTTCCCCAGCCTGGTAACGTTTATGCCGAAGCAACTCGAACGATGGGGCAGTTTTTGCGGGATGTGATGAAGTACAATCGGGATAAATTTAGGGTAGTAGGGCCAGATGAAACCGCTTCCAATCGTCTTAATGCCCTGTTTGAAGTAACCGATCGCACTTGGATGGCGCAAACTTTACCTGAAGATAGTGATGGTGGTAACTTAGCCGAGGACGGTCGGGTGATGGAAGTCTTGAGCGAAAACACTTGTCAGGGTTGGCTTGAAGGATATTTACTCACGGGTCGTCATGGCTTTTTCTCCTGCTACGAAGCGTTTATCCACATCATCGATTCGATGTTCAATCAACACGCTAAGTGGCTCAAAACGACCCGCGAAATTCCCTGGCGCAGGCCAATCGCTTCTCTTAACTACTTATTGACTTCCCACGTCTGGCGACAGGATCATAATGGTTTTTCTCACCAAGACCCAGGCTTTATCGATCACGTCATGAATAAAAAGGCGGATATCATTCGCGTTTATCTACCCCCCGATGCTAATACCCTGTTATCTGTAACCGATCACTGTTTGCGAAGCCGTGATTATGTCAACGTCATTGTGGCGGGAAAACAGCCCCAATTGCAGTATTTGAATATGGATGAGGCGATTAGGCACTGCACTAAAGGAATCGGTATTTGGGAATGGGCGAGTAACGATCGCGGTGTTGAGCCAGATGTCGTCATGGCTTGTGCTGGGGATGTCCCGACCTTAGAAACTCTAGCAGCAGTTGCGCTACTGCGCCAATATTTTCCCGAATTGAAAGTGCGGGTAATCAACATTGTCAATCTGATGAAGCTTCAGTCCGCCAGCGAACATCCTCACGGTTTATCGGACAAAGATTTTGATACCCTCTTTACTACTAATAAACCAATTATTTTTGCCTATCACGGCTACCCTTGGTTGATTCACCGTTTAACTTATCGACGAACGAACCACAATAATCTTCACGTGCGGGGATATAAAGAAGAGGGAACTACAACCACTCCTTTCGATATGGTGGTTCTCAACGATCTCGATCGCTTTGACCTAGTGGCGGATGTTATCGACCGAGTACCAAAACTAGGGGCTGCTGCTGCTTATGCCAAAGAAATTATCCGCAACAAACTACTAGAACATAAGCAATATATCAGGAAATACGGTGAGGATTTGCCAGAGGTGCGCGACTGGAAGTGGCCTTATTCCAACATTGAACATTGACGCGCGATCCCGCGTCGACGACAGGACTTACCCATGATAATTTTTGCCTTGCTTTTAAAACGCTTTAAGCCGTTAGGTTAGAGCGACGATCCGCGCCGTCTCCGTCGTCTTATATGCGGAGCGGTATACCATATCCGAAGGTGTATCCTTTAGGACAAGAATACAATGTGCTAAAGCATTTGCGAAGCTTATCCTTTAGGACGACGGAGTAATCTGTGACTCCTCTATTTACTTGACCTGAGTTCGGGATTAGCTCAAATCCTTATTTTGAAGGTATTTAAAAAATACTATTTTCCGTTCTTCTTTCATAGTAGAGTTGCATCCAAACTATCTCAAAAGCTAGAGCTTAGAGCTTACAGCTTACAGCTATCTCCACCAATTAATCTGCTTAACCCGAACTCAGGTTACTTGGTTATTGACACACTAACCTTATCAAAATATACACTGTTACCAATTGAAATTCTGTAGTTTTTAATACAAATGAACACTCAAGTAGTTAAACTCAATTCTTCTTTAATCCCCGAAATTAAAAGTCGCCTCAAAGCAGGGGAAGTCATCATTCTTCCGACAGATACCGTTTATGCATTGGTCGCTAATGGCAACGATACAGAGGCTGTTACTCGACTCAGACAAATTAAAAACTTTTCTTCTCCCCAACCTCTAGGCATATTTACCTGCAAAGAAAAGGCAGAGCAAGTGGTGGAAGTCGATCGACCAGCTTTACAAATGATGGATCATTTTCCCTATCCCGTGACGATGATTATGCGAGCAAAATCTACTGTATCCAAGGCGGTAACCAACGGATTTAAGAATGTTTTTGTCACCTGTCCAGATAAATTCATTTACGATCTCATCATGGAAATACCTTTTCCCATGGTGGCAACTTCTGCTGCTTTTGCAGGCATTCAAGCAACCAATGCCAAGCTAGCGGTCAAATTTTTTGGTGATAAAGTCGATCTAATTGTCGATGGTGGTGAGAGTAAACACGGCAGAAGTGGCACTTTAGTGGATTTTACCGTGGAAGTGCCAACTATTATGACCTATGGCACAGTTTCCGTAGACGACCTCAGACCTTTACTTTCTCAGATCGTTCTTCCTTCCCACATGATGAAATAATAATTTGCGAGAAGTGTCAATGTAATATTATAAGTGGCGTGCATTAAAAATGGAACTTGTAGTTTATGGTTTACTAGCTTTAGCTCCAATTATAACCGTGTTTCTATTGCTAGTAATTGCTAGACGCTCGGCAAAACAGGCTATGCCGATAGCCTACCTGGTTACATCGGCGATCGCCCTATTTATTTGGCAAGTCCCTTTAGCTGTTATAACGGCTTCTACTATTCAGGGGTTAGTTATGGCAGCAGAGATTCTCTACATCATTTTTGGCGCGATTTTACTGTTGAATATTTTAAGAGAATCAGGAGCGATCGCCACTATTCGACGCGGACTATTAGCGATTTCTCCCGACAGGCGTATTCAGGCAATAATTATCGTTTGGTTATTTGGCAGCTTTTTAGAGGGTGCATCGGGCTTTGGTACTCCTGCTGCTGTCTGTAGCCCTTTATTAGTAGCGTTGGGTTTTCCAGCCTTAGCTGCTGTCACCATTGCCTTGATTGCCAACAGTACCGCCGTTGTGTTTGGGGCGGTAGGTATTCCCGTCTTGTTAGGAATTAATACTGGTTTAGAAGGAGCAAGTATAGTCAATAACTACATTACCGAACAGGGTTTTACCTACGTCGAATATTTTAAGTTAATCGTAATTAGAATCGGGGTTTTAAATAGCATCATTGGTACTCTAATTCCATTGTTCATGGTCAGTTGCCTTACTCGCTATTATGGTGAGCGCAAAACTTGGCGAGAAGGATTAGCTGTAGGCTGGTTTGCCTTATTTGCAGGATTAGCTTTTACTGTTCCTTCAACTTTGACGGCAATCTTTTTGGGCGCAGAATTTCCTTCATTAATCGGTGGATTAGTCGGTTTAGCGATTGTTATTCCAGCAGCCCAAAAAAGGTTTTTGACTCCAAAACAAGTTTGGGATTTTCCCCCAAGAGAAACTTGGTCGGATGGATGGTCGGGCAGCTTAACCGCAGCGATCGATAATGAAGCGCGATCGGATCTCAGTTTACTAAATGCCTGGACTCCGTATGTCTTAGTAGGCTTGTTTTTGATGCTCTCCAGACTGCCTTTTTTACCGTTTCAGGGGTTGCTTCAAGCACTCAAGTTCAGCTTACCTAGTTTATTTGGAACAGAAATAGGCATTAACTCCCAACCTCTTTATCTCCCAGGAACAATTTTTATCTTAGTGGCAATTCTGACTTATTTCCTGCACCGCATGAAGAGAAAAGCAACGATCCGAGCAACAGTTAATGCAGTTTCCACTTTAACAGGAACAGCCCTGGTTCTGGCTGCTGCCGTACCGATGGCGAGAGTATTTATTAACTCTGGCTTCAATGAATCCAGTCTTGCCAGTATGCCCGTAACCTTAGCAGATGGTGTTGCTAGTTTAGCTGGTTCTAGCTACTTGTTTTTTGCTCCTACTATTGGCGCGACGGGTTCTTTTATTGCTGGTAGTGCCACCGTCAGCAACATGATGTTTTCCCTATTCCAATTTGGAGTAGCTACCAAAATTGGTGCTTCAGGGATGGTAGTCATTGCTCTACAAGCTATTGGTGCTGCTGCGGGTAACATGATTTGCGTGTCTAATGTGGTTGCTGCCTCGGCTACTGTGGGCTTAAGCGGTTGTGAAGGATTGCTAATTCGTAGGGTATTATTACCCCTGACTTATTATCTTATGGTCGCAGGTATTTTAGGCGCGATCGCTTTAATATAACTGAGTTAAGTTATAAAACGTTAACTTGACTTAAATACAAATAATTTTGTAAATTTAAATACAGAAAGCATTTTTAATTTATGCATCTACGTGCTTTAAAACGAGCGGAAAAAATTATGACGATACAAAAACCTAGTGAGCCAAAATCCACAGTGCAATGGTGTTCGATTCCTCTCAATCGGACTCCAGAAAAAACAGCTATGCCCCAACCCAAACCAGATACTTGGGTGCAACTGTTAGAACCAGAATCATTTAGTTCTCTTTGTCATGATGAGGCTTTGCTGCTTTGTCAAATATCAAACTGGGAGTGGGCTGCTTGGATTCCCAGCCACGGTGAAGCCGTGATTAAGATCGAACAATTTTCTTTTCCTAGCAAATAATAAATTTTGGCGACTGCAATTTGAGTAAACAATAGAAGGTAACGCCACGATGTTTTAGTTCTCCCGACAATCAAAGTAGATCTGAACAAATTACCTGCTTTAAAACCAATCGGCTCAATTGCACTCTGTTGGCTTAATGGAAGATAATTATGCAAACCCTTAAAATAGCAATATTTTTTTGTTTAAGGAGGTTTCTTAATTAGCTTGACCTCTTTTTTTTGTACATTGTTGATCAGTTTTAGCGTCTTACCTCCCTTTAAGATAAAGTAAGAACAATAATTTATAAAAAATGAAGCTATCTTCACTGATTGATTGGCGATCGCGATTGGGTGCTTTATCCCTCACTCTGAGTCGAAAGTTATTTAAAGGAAAAGCCTTTGGGTATATAGGGGCGATCTCTATTATGCTATCACTCTTGACATCATGCACTCCATCAAAGTCACAGCGACCAAAAGTTGTCAGTAGTCAAGTTCAACCTCAAGAAGTAACTTTAGATGCGAATTTTCAGACAGTAATGGGTCAAACCATATATGTTCCTGTCTACTCGCACATCTATCATGGAGAGAAGAAAGATATTTTTAATCTAGCTGCTACTCTGAGTATTCGTAATACTGATTCGAGCGACCCGATGGTCATTACCTCAGTACGCTACTATGACTCAAATGGTAAATTAGTTAAACAATATTTAGAACGCGCTATTCAACTTACTGCTCTTGCTTCTACAGATTTTGTTGTCAATAGAACTGACATGAGTGGAGGTTCGGGTGCTAACTTTATTGTGGAGTGGGTAGCTCAAACAAAAGTTTCTCAGCCTATAGTTGAAGCTGTTATGATTGGTGCTGATTTACAGCAGGGAATTTCTTGGATGAGCCCTGGCAAGGTTGTTGAAAGTGGGGTTAGTAAATAAAGGTGTGATTTTACGAGTCGAGGTTTTCCCCTGCTGCTTTCCAGCCCTCTATACTTGGAGGAAAACCTCGAACATTATCGTACTCGAGCATTTGGAGAGCCATAACGCCCATTGCAGTTCGATAACCCGTCGCACAGTAGAGTACGACAGGACGATCTTTAGGAATTTGGTCGAGGTTTTGAGTTATATCTCGTAAAGGAAGATTTATTGCTCCTTTAATATGACCGTGAGCATATTCTTTTGGTTGACGAATATCAACTAATAATGCTTGTTTCTCCTTGGTAAGAGTTTTAAGTGCATCTATCTTTTGGACAGTATAATAATCACTGGGAAGATCGCTCAGAAATTCCTGCACAGTTTTCGGAGCCAGATTTTTGCTAGCTAATTGCGCTACATAATTTTTAGGAGCTACTGTCTCTAACCCATCTGCGGTTTGAGAAGTAGTAACATCAGCCAAAGTAGAGTTAGTTCTTAAAAAAGTACCAAAATACAACCAGAACGCAATTAATAAGGTAGCTAAAATTTTTCTCATTTTTCTAAACATAAATATAGGCAAATTATTTCGATTAAGTCTTGCTTTAAAAACTTCGGTTATTGATTTTTTTCCTAACTATCCCTGCAATATGAGGACTGACAACGGGAAAAGCCAGTTTAAACTCATAGTAATTAACAGTTTCTAGCCCAATTTGTTGAAGAATTTCTCCCGTTTTGCGGTTGGGATGACAGTTATCAAACAAAGATTTCCAAACTGGTTCGACACCAATCCAGTAAATGTTATTGGGATAATAGACTAGACTAGCTCCCGCACCAGGATCAATTTCTAAAACTTTATGCTGTAAATTTCCCAAGAGTCCTTGTTTAAGTTCTCCTAAGCTTTCATACTTAGGGCAACCGATTAGCTTAATCTCGTAATCATCGGCAGCATTAGCTTTTCCCATGCCCCAAGCAAACAAACGTTTTTGAATAGTTGATAGATTTATGTGATTTTTCAAGCTAAAAAAATCACAAATTACTAATTAGCTTTTGTACGATCTGCACTCCTGTAATCGCCTGCCAGCTAAACAATGCCAAAAGTATCGCGTTGAGAGAAATATGACTATAACGAGCCAAGTCATTTCCCTTTTGCATATATGGGACTAGAGAAGCAGAGGTAGCAATCAGTCCTACCATACCCAAACCCACCAGTAAGTGAGGTCCAACAAACAGTTTACCGTTGTTGATGTAAGTTACTGCCATTCCGCCTAAAGCCCCTATCACCATAAAAGCCAATAAAATTGAACCGACTCGATGATGTCTGTTGCTAAAATTTTGCTTAACTAACTCTTTGCGGAGTTCTTTGGGAGCATTGCGAGTACGGCGAATCTGCCAACCAAGATATAGTGCATAAATAGCAGTAAAAAACAGAATCCACATCATAAGGGGATGAAAAAATTGCGACCAAGTTTTGATGTTTTCAGGAATCTCAAAGTTCATTGTGTTCTCCTCTATTAATTGATTTATGAAAATTTTTGATTATGGCAAGTTTGAGCAGATGCCAGAAATTAAACCAATAATATTGACTTGATTTGAGGAAGTTGTGAGCTTATTTTTATTTTCCCTTGCAGGTAGAAAACCCCTACTATCGAGCTTCCATTAAGCCTTTTGTAATGTTGTAAACCTTGTTAAATCCAGCTTTAACAAGTCAATAACTTTTGGTTTGGATTCCGCAATAGATGCCATTGAAAACTCTTTTAAGTTAAACAGTTCTGCCTAAGTCGATTGTGGGCAAGTGATAGGCGTGTCCATGAAGGTCTTGACTGCGATCGGCAAAGCTGGCACTGGCGCGATCGCTTTCGGAGTTATGTCTGTGTTTACGATTGTAAATTTGAGACAGTTTGTTAACCAAGAAATTTTCGAGATAAGTAATCACGGCTAAATCTGGTTCAGTTTCTGAAGTTACGATGCTATCAATTCCGTGTTCCTCTAAACGATGTCTCAATCCGCATCCTATCCCTCCCGCAATCAAGGCTTGGATATTATTTAAAGCCTGGGGTATATGAGGAACAGTATTCAGAAAAGATTCCTCTTTAGGTAACTGTAAAAGCTCTTTACTAAGAATTTCTTTGGAGTTTACTTCGTAAATCCAGAAGTTTTTACATCTCCCTGTATGACTTGTGATGTTGATTTGATTCTGACTGGCAACTGCAATTTTCATGGTTTTTATCTCTACGTTTTTGATAATTAGCGCATAGCAATAGCGATCGCGCTATGAACAATGCTGCATTGTTCATAGCTACTTACAGCAATTTAGGAAAATTATGGGTGATAGATACGATTGTCTGTGCTGGTAATCCAGCGAGAAAACTTTTCCCAAATTGGTGAAAAATCGAATTCGGGACGACGTTGAGTTGTAGTAGTCATAACAGACTCCTCGTTAAATTAATGTCAACAATGCTTAAGCTGCCTTAGAACATAAATTACAGCTATATTTGTTCCTCCGCTTACTTATTAATTTGAGTTTCGACGGAGGGAAATGAAATCTTTAAACCCACCAGGGTTTTTCTCCCGTACGGGGGTCGGTTTCTGTCCAGGGTGAAATACGAATATAGTCTCCCTCAACATTTACATGGGCAAGCTGCAAAGGTAGTGGTGCAGGACCTCGTAATACTCTCCCTTGCGCATCGTAACGAGAACCGTGACAGGGACATTGAAATTGCTCGTCATTGGGATTCCAAGGAAAAGTACAGCCTAAATGGGTACAGTTATCAGCAATTGCCCAGGGATGCAGCGTACCATCTTCTTTAATAGTGAGATAGGTTGGTTCTCCTGCTATTCCCGCAATTAATGCCCGCGTTCCTGGTGGTTCTGCTAAAATTTGTCCAGCAGGAATAATATTACCGTTTATATCCTTGGCAATAATCGAGCCATCTTCGCCAACTTCTGAGGGTGGAATGAAAAAATTACCTACAGGGTAAAGGGCTGCACCAGCAGTAGCAGCAACGGCTGCACCAGTGAGAAAGTTAAGTAACTGTCTTCGTGACATGGATGGACTTTCTATAGGAAGACTTCCTTCCATATGTATCATCTCCTAAAATATTCTTATCGGTGCGTTTTTTCAGGATGTTGCAATAATTCCTGATATGCGAAGCGGTGAGACAGTCCGTTGCGGGTGTCCCGCCCGTTAAAGGAACTGTCGAACCCTTTAGGGTATCCGTGATCAAATAGCTTCGCGTCGTCCGTGATAGACTTCGATCTTTTCTTATACTTGCAAAAAAGATGAACGATACTATAAAGACTAAACAAAAACTTTGAGGAACTTATGAGGAACAAAAAAGATTTTTCCTGATGATTGAGTGCTTCGGTATTGATTGTAAATCAACTTAGCAGATATATTTTTACTAATCACCATCCTATGCAAACACAATTTTGGACTCTGGCTCATGACCGAGATAGAGCCAAGTAGCAGCTTTTAAAACGATTTGCGAGTAAAGAATTTTCTGAATCTCTAAACTGGGAGCGCGATTAGCAGTAGCTCGATAAGAGGCAATTTCTCCGCTTAAACTAAAGTCGGAGTTATTTTTATAGTGGTCGTAATCGTGAATGGCTTGGAAAGCGAATCCACAGAAAGGATTCGGATAGACCTCTGTGTCGTAGCTGCGATCCGAAACATATAGACGTTCATGAGCCAGATCGTCCAACATTTCTTGAGCGGTTTCATAACGCTCAAAATCAGAAGGAACGATATTAATCGGAAGCTGTTGAAATTCGTCCATAAGCCAATCACAAAGTTCTTGCCGAGTTTCGTCAGAAATATCGGCTGGTTTCCCATTTAAGTAAATTTTGGCAAGTTTTTCTAGTTTAAGTGTCATCTTATTTACCCCCTTAAACTTAGTCTCAATTTGGGACAGAGCGATCTTTGTCTCTGTTTCACTTCGATCTTGCCAAACTTTTTGAATTACGTCTTTGAGCTAGCTCATAATCAGAGGGAAATTATTTGAATAAATTACGGTTCTTCACAGATTTATCAAATTGTTGTTTTAACTTCAACTTAATCAAGCTTTAACTGACATTCCTTCTCTATTGTGCCAGGAATAATCTATCATGCGATCGCACAAATCGAGTTAAAACTTTAAATTATTCTAGCTTCATAACTTCCTCAAATTATAAATCTATAGTTTTAAATGAAGGATTAATTATTAGTAGTTTCGACTCGATCTAATAATTAACAACAAAGGAGTTTTACAATGCGTCGATTAATATCAATTATTATTTTATTCACAATCGCCTTTATTTTCTGGACAACCCCCGTTGCTGCTGAAACCTATACTGTAAAAATGGGTTCGGATACTGGTCAATTGAAATTTGTCCCAGAAACTTTAGAAATTAAAGCGGGAGATACTGTTAAATGGGTAAACAATAAAGTTCCCCCTCACAATGCTGTTTTTGAAGGCGATAAAGTTCCGAACGGTGATAAAGCCTTAGCTGATAAGATTTCTCACAAAAAGCTACTTTTTGCCCTGGGAGATTCCTTTGAAACAACATTTTCTGATGTTACTGCTGGTAGTTATCCCTACCATTGTGAACCTCATCTAGGAGGAGGAATGGTCGGCAAAATTATTGTAAAAGAATCTGATTAGCGAGAAGTTAGAGCAGGCTCTGACCGCTGGTAAATCTATGCCGTTTGCGGATTATTCTCGAAGAACACCATCTAGTAATTTAGTAATTTAATCTTTTTGTTTAAATACTTCTCAAAAGGGCAAAAATCCTATGCTATTCCGTCAACTATTCGATCTAGAAACCTGGACATACACCTATTTGATTGCAGACTTGAAGACTCAAGAAGCGATTTTAGTCGATTCTGTCTTAGAACAAGTAGAGCGCGATCTGAAATTATTAAACGAATTGGGTCTGAAGTTGAAATATTGTTTGGAAACCCACATTCATGCCGATCACATTACTGGTACTGGAAAACTACGAGAAATGACTGGCTGCGAAGGAATTGTGCCAGAAAATGCCCAAGCTAATTGTGCTAATCGCTATATCAAAGATGGTGAAATTTTAAAGGTAGGCGATATTGAAATTAAAGCGATCGAAACCAACGGTCATACTGACAGTCATATGGCATATCTGGTAAATAACACCCATGTCTTAACTGGTGATGCTTTATTTATTAGGGGTTGTGGGCGTACCGACTTCCAAGGTGGAGATGCAGGAACTCTGTACGATCGCGTTACGCAAAAGTTGTTTACCCTACCTGATGAGACATTTGTTTATCCAGCACACGACTATAAAGGGCAAACTGTTTCCACTATCGGCGAGGAAAAACGTTTTAACCCTCGCTTTGTCGGTAAAAATCGCGTCAGTTTTGTTACCTTTATGGACAACCTTGATTTGCCCGATCCTAAAAAGATTATGGAAGCTGTCCCAGCTAATCAGCTTTGTGGCAAAGTAGCTTCGGCAATTAATTAACCATATCTCATCGTTTGTCTTAGGTGACTTCCTCTAACCCTAATTTAAAGCTTTTAAGATCGGCATCACTCAGAAATTGCGATCGCACCCATCATGCCTAAATCTTCTTTAATTGATAAGAATAATCGAGTAATGTCAATTATTTTTCCAAGGCTAAATCTGGTTTTTCTGTCAGTTCCCCTTGTGGAAAAGCAAAACGTAACAGAGGAGGAGCAACAAAGGTAGTTACAATTACCATAATAATAATTGCTGCTTGTAAAGGTTTATCTAAAACGCCACTAGCCTCAGCAATACCTGCAAAAACCAAGCCAACTTCACCGCGAGGAATCATGCCAATTCCAATTGCTAAACGATTGATTTTTTCTTTACCAAAGACTGTCCAACCAGTGATAAGTTTACTGATAATAGCTACCACAATTAAGAAAGCTGCAATAATCAATCCTTGACGATTATCAACACTGGTAGGATTAAGTACGCTTAAATCTACTTTTGCACCTACAGATACAAAGAATATCGGTACTAAAATATCAGCAATTGGGATTATTTCTTTGTCTAGTTCTTTACGTTTATCAGTTTCATCTAATACCAATCCAGCAGCGAAAGCTCCTAAAATTGCTTCTAAACCAATTGCATTAGCTAAAAACGCCATAGAGAAAGCAAAGATTAATGCAGGGATAACTAACTTGCCTCTAGTTTGTAGTTTTTCGGCGATCGCCACAAAGCTTTTATTAAAGAATTTACCTAAAAAGATCGAACCGAGTATGAAAGCCGTAGCACTAATAATTAAGTAAACTAAATTTGTAACATCTACTTCACCAGTTCTGGCTAAAGAAGCAACGACAGCTAAAACAATAATACCGAGAATGTCATCAATAATCGCTGCGCCAACAATAATTTGACCCTCAGTAGACTTTAGCTGTCCTAACTCCGATAGTACTTTGGAAGTGATGCCAATACTGGTAGCGGTTAAAGCTGCACCTGCAAACACCGCAGGAATAGTTGGCAGACCAAAAATTAGCATTAATCCCGCTGTACCAGCGATAAAGGGAGCGACAACACCCACTACCGCTACAACTGCTGCTTGAGAACCTACTTTTTGTAATTCTCTTAAATCCGACTCTAGACCGATTTCAAATAAAAGTATAATTACTCCCAACTCGGCTAAAACAGAAATTACTTCACTAGAGAGTGCAAACACTTCCTGGGTACTTTCGGGATTTAAACCAGCAATTTGTTGCAGGATAGTTATAACCACCGAATCGCTGGCTGCTGCGCCTGTTTCGGGAAATACTAATAGGTGCAAAGCGGAAACCCCAACTACTACACCAGCAACTAATTCCCCCAATACGGGTGGTAAATCGACTAACTTAGAAAGTTCACCTCCTAATTTGCTAGCTAAATAAATAAAGACGAGACTGAGTAAAACTCCTGCCAAAATCATTGGTGCGGTTTCAGCATTTGGCGCAGTTGCTAATAGTTGGGTCATAACATCCTATATAATTAATCGTAAAGAATCGATATCGGCACTTTCTCACTATGGTTTCGCTTGAATAATCATGTCTAGTAAGATTTTGGTAGCATTAGACCCCTCAGATACTAATAAAAGTGTCTTTGACACTGCTGTATTTCTGGCGCAAACAACTCATGCCAAACTTATTCTATTACAGATTATTCCACCTGCTCCCGAAGATGAATCTCTAATCTCAGTTTATGAAGAACCATGGCAAATATTCCAAAAAAGAGGATTGGAAGCATTACAATCGCTTACCCAAGAAGCAACAACAGCAGGAATCAATGCTAAATTTATTCAAGACTTTGGTAATCCTGGGCGTACTATTTGCGATTTTGCTCAAACATGGTCAGCCGATCTAATCGTAGTGGGTAGTAGAGGTCTTACGGGTGCCAAGGAAATGCTTCTGGGCAGCGTGAGTAATTATGTGACCCATCATGCTCCCTGTTCGGTTTTAATTGTACGTCAAACTCTCAACAAATGATAGATTTTGGTCAATAGACCGACTGGAAAAGATTATGTACCAATAGTGTAAAATTATGAGCGATAATCCCTGCGTCGTCTCTCATCTGGGATTTACCACCCGCAGCAACCAGTACCAGGTTGATTTCGATTACGATTTGTATTCCAAGCGGGGACACCATCGTTGTTTCTTAGCTCGATGACGCGATCGCCTTGCCGTATTTCAGCAGCCATGATGACAGGCTCGCCAGCCCAATTAACTCTAGAACCCCTAACCACAATTTCTTCACCTGAGTTTACTTGAAAGCCTCGATCCTCAAGATACCTCGAAGGACCTAGATGCACGGGTACAGTACCTTCTTCAGTTTCTACTAATATCTCTCTACCTTGAGACATCCCATTCCCTGGCGTAAAAGCGTTTGTACTAACAACTGTTCCCCGAATTGTCTCGACTGTATTGACGTTGTACATACCGCCGTAGCGATTATGATGTCCCCTACCTCTCATTCCACCATGATGGTGTCTACCTCTGCCATAACCTCGATTGGGATAGGGCTGATTTGTTTCTGGCTGTGATGGTGGATAAGATTGTTGTTGTCGCTGCGCTACTGTCTCGGCTAAAGCTCGATCGGTTTTTAGTATTGGTAGTGCTAAACCAGCAACAGCAATTATAGTTATAGCTTGATTAACTTTGTCTGTTTTCATTTTTTCTCCTATCGAACAATCTCGATCTAATGATTAATTACTCTAAAGTTGAATAAACTCGATCTCCTATTCTTAAGTTAGTAATTAAAATTGAGGAATTTATGAAGCACTTTTTTTCTTTAAAAACGCGCAACGAGCGATCGCATATTTCTTCTAGATCGCACCTTAAGTTTGGCTAATATTTACAAAAAGTAAAAAAACAGGAAAGATTAGCTAATACCCATTTTCAGCCATTAGCTAGAGAGATAATAAATGGTATAAGAATATTTTCGTTGTGGTTTAGATCGTGTGCGCTCTATTATTAGGAAACAAGTGATTTTTTTCGAGAAGGTTTTGGTTTAGTGATTACCTTGACTGAACCATTAACTATAGTTTGACAAGCTAAACGATAATTATTTGGTTTCTTTTTCAATTTACGTTGTTCAAAATCTGTTTTAGGGGATAAGTTTTCCATCCCATCAGCAATTTCAACCAAGCAAGTGGCACATTGCCCAAGACCACCGCAGTTTCTTAGTTTGCCTCCTAAAGTATAAATATCAATTTTATTTTGCAGGGCTTCGGAGCGTAAATTAGAACTCTGTGCTGCGATTGCTTCTTTATCTTCTTTTACAAAGGTAATAGTCGTCATAGAATTTTTCTTTGGTTAAATATTCAAATAAATGTGTGTGACCTAAGTTGCCATTAAAAAAATTTTGTCGCAACTGGGCATTTTCAGACTCGCCCATGCCATCTAAATATAGATTAGAAAAAAACTTTGAGGAACTTATGAGGAACAAAGAATATGTTCGCAATTGGCTCAATAGTATATCTAGTGCATCGAAAAAGTGGCAAAGTAGTAAAATGACAACGTTTTAGAACAATGTCGATCGCCTTTTAAATTTTGTTTTCTAGCTAAATTATGCACAACATTTTATTAATGTCGGACGAAGCTCGCTCCGCCTTTATCGCCATGAAAAGCCGTGAGGAACATAAACTGGCTGCCTGTTGCGAACCCAGGGACGCAGATATATTTTGGTTAAGATTTGAACGTTATTTTGAAGATTTGTACTATCCTCTCATAAAAGTTTATGGCGATTACGAGGATGCTATAGAACAATTTAGAATTTTGTTCGACCATATGGTTGAGGCATATGCAGCCAGACCTCAAGCCCTAAGACTTCTCGATCTAGAAAGGCAATTTACCCCACAGTGGTTTCAGCAACCGAACATGGTAGGTTACACCTGTTACGCCGACCTATTTGCCGATAATCTTAATGGAGTACGAGAAAAAATTAGCTATTTCCAAGAACTTGGTATTACTTACCTCCACTTAATGCCCCTGCTTGAGCCGAGTCCAGGGCTGAGTGATGGAGGCTATGCCGTAAAAAACTACCGTAAGGTTAATCCAGAATTAGGCACAATGTCCGATCTACGACAGCTTGCTAACGAACTGCATGACTGTGGTATCAGTCTGTGCTTAGATCTGGTGCTAAACCATACTGCCAAAGAACACGAGTGGGCTCAACGGGCAATGGCTGGAGAAGAAGAGTATCTTGACTATTACTATACTTTTGGCGATCGCACCTTACCAGATGCCTACGAACAAACACTGCCAGAAATATTCCCCAATGACGCACCAGGTAACTTTACCTGGTATCCCCAGATGGCGAGCAAAGGTCGCTGGGTTTGGACAACCTTTAATGAATTCCAATGGGATCTTAACTATACCAATCCCACGGTGTTTCGCGAAATGGTCGATCTGATGTTTTTCCTTGCCAATCAGGGAGCGGACGTTTTACGGTTTGATGCTATACCATTTATTTGGAAACGCCTGGGAACAAACTGCCAGAATCAGCCTGAAGTGTTTCAACTCATTCAGGCGTTTCGTGCTATTATGCGAGTCGTTGCCCCAGGAATGATACTCAAGGCCGAAGCGATCGTACCACCCGATGCTCTCCTGCAATATCTTGGTGTTAAATCAACGGTGGAGAAACAGTGCGAACTGGCTTATAACAATCAGTTAATGGTAGTGCTTTGGAGTTCTTTAGCTACCCGCAACGTTTCTCTAATGACCCAGGTGTTTCACGATCTACCACGAACGATGATCGGCTGCGCTTTCATTAACTACGTTGGCAACCACGATGATATTGGCTGGGCAATGACTGATGAGGCACTTGCAGCAGTAGGTGAAAACGGTTTTCTCCATCGCCAATTCCTGAATCAATTCTACACTGATACCTACCCTGATTCTTTTGCCAAGGGAACTTTGTTTCAGTTTAATCCCGAAACCAAAGATGCTCGGATTACTGGCACTACAGCTTCTCTGGCTGGATTAGAAAAAGCCCTAGCCACAGGAGATAGCAATAAAATTGACTTAGCGGTACGTCGTATTCTGCTGCTGCACAGTATCATTTTAGGCTTTGGTGGCATTCCCTTAATTTATATGGGAGATGAGTTAGGGGTACTCAACGATTTTTCTTACTTAAGCGATCCTCTAAAAGCTGGTGATAGCCGTTGGATCGCTCGATCGCCTATGGATTGGTCTAAAGCTGCTAAACGTCACGATCCTAATACTGTTGAAGGGAAAATCTTTCAAGGTTTAGTTCATTTAATCAAAGTTCGCAAGTCCACCTCACTGCTGCACTGTTTTTCTTACTTCCAACCAATGTGGACTGACAACGAACATATATTGGCTTACTGTCAAAAGCGGGCAGAAGGAACGCTAATGGTGCTGGCTAACTTTCAGTCAACCGAACAATCGGTCACTGCCAAAATGCTAGAGTACGGCGGTCTTATAGGAAAGATCCGCAATTTGCTCGCTAACAATGTTTCCCCAATTATTGCTAATGAACGCATCTATCTACAAGCCTATGAGACTATGTGGTTGGTAAGCGATGAATTTACCTTGTTCTAGCTTCTATTTTAGGCGTTGCTGATTAAGTAATGTTCTATCAAGTATTACTGCTCTAAGCTCTAAGCTCTAAGCTCTAAGCTCTAAGCTTTTTAAGAAAATAGTCTATTTCGATAGGAACAAAAAAATGCTCAACAGCATTACAATTAACCAACGCCCTATTTTAAAGAAAAGTCTAATTAGTATCAGCAGTTTTTAGGACAATAAAAACCGAACAGGGAGCATGATGGGTTACATAGTTGCTAACGCTACCCAGAAACATCTCTTTAATACCTGTTAAACCCCTGCTACCAACCACGATTAGATCTGCCGACCATGTTTGAGCTAAGTTACAAATAGTTTCCCCCCGATCGCCTAAAGTTTGGGTAAATTCGGCGTTAACTCCTGCTGCTGTTGCTTCTTTAACAAGCGATCGCATTACTTTTAGCCTCTGTTGCTGTTGCCGTTCGAGTTCTTGCCAGTGTTGATCGTAAGCTTCTAAAATAGATGAGTCTAAGGGATTGCCTTCTCGTTTTAGGTCAATAGACGAACTTGAATCGTCGTTTTCTTGATCCGACAAAACGTGCAGCAGCATCAAGCTTGCGCCAGTGGTTTTTGCCAAATATACAGCAGTTTCAAAAACATCTTTGCTTGCGGTTGAACGGTCTATTGCCACGATCATTCATTGAACATTGAACATTGAACATTGAACAGTGAACATGAAGAACTGTTGCGCGCACAGTTAACCTCTCTTGGTTATTGTTACTGTATTTATTCTTAATGCAAATTCTTGTATGATTGCCTAACTTTAATTGTCTAGTACTATTCCAACTTCACCACCATCTTGCCAATATTTTTGCCTTCAAACAGACCAAGGAATGCGCTAACAGCTCGATCGATCCCAGTTACCAACGTTTCTTTGCTTTTTAGTTGACCCGCTTGGAAATAACCGCCTACTTCCCGTTCAAATTCATCTTGGCGATCGAGCCAATCGCTAACAATCAAACCTTTCATCGTTAATCGTTTGGTAGTCATATTAAAAAGATTGTGCGGTGCAGATGGGGGCTTCGTTGCGTTGTAACCTGAAATACTGCCACAGGCGATAATTCGACCATGTACCCGTAGAACTGAGAGGGCTGCTTCAAGCATCTCGCCACCTACATTATCGAAATAGACATCAATTCCATCTGGAGCAGCTAGTTCTAGCTGTTCGAGGACAGAATCACTTTTGTAATTAAAAGCTTTATCAAATCCACATTCTTCCTGAAGAAATTTAATTTTTTCTGACGAACCAGCAGTTCCGATAACTCGACATCCTCGTATTTTTGCTAGTTGCCCAGCTACACTTCCTACCGCACCAGCCGCCCCCGAAATGAAAACTATGTCGCCCGCCTTGACCTCGACCAAGTTTAATCCTGCCCAAGCGGTCATGCCAGTCATACCCAAAGCACCGAGGTAAATTGAAAGTGGTTGAATTTTGCGCTCGACCTGATGCAAATCCTGCGGTGCAGCGATGAAGTATTCTCGCCAACCAAAGTTAGATGTAACGATATCACCGGGTTGGAAATTGGGCGATCGCGATTCGATCACTTCGCCTACTGCTCCACCTTCTAGGGGTTTGTCTAACTCAAACGGTGGAACATAGGACTTTCTATCGGTCATACGACCGCGCATATATGGATCGACTGACATATAGAGGTTCCGCACCAGCACTTGCTGATTTTGTAGCGACTCTAGTTCGGTTTGAACCAGAGCAAAGTTATCTTCCGTGGGTATTCCCTTGGGACGGGATATCAACTGAATTTCCTGACTTTTAATAGCTGTCATCTTTTTCTCTCGAATAAATTAAATTTAAACCAAATGCGCTTCTAAGAACCAAAGACGTAGATCGATCGTCCGCGAAATCTCGGTATACAAATCGGCTGTATCGGCATCGCCCATTTCATCAGTAGTATCGATCGCCTCACGCAGGTGTTTACCATAGACTGCATAGCGATCGGCTAGAGCCGTAACGTGTTCGACCCCGCTAATAGCATCAAGGGGATATTCGGGCAAAATTGACTTGGAAGCAGCAATTCGTGCCGTTCCCATAGCCTTACCTGCCAAAGCCGTCACTCTTTCTGCCACCATATCGGTGTATTCTTCTAGCTCCGCAGCCATTTCATCAAACAGTTCGTGTAGCTGATAAAAATTCATACCTCTAACGTTCCAGTGTGCTTGTTTAGTTTGGGTTTTTAGATCCAAAGTAGCAGCAAGAGTTTGATTTAATAGTCCAGTAACTTCAAGACGACAGTCTTTAGGTAGATCGATTCTACTAGGATAGAGTTGCGTTTTGTTAATTGTAGAAACCATATGTTTAATTCTCCTTTGTATTTATTTGATTTAAACTTCAATATCGATTGATTAGATAAAAGCAATATCCAAGAACGTCACTTCATTCATCATTCACCATTTATCAGTTGGCTGTTTAATGTTCACTGTTCAATGTTCAATGTTCAATGTTCAATGAATGATCGTGGCAATAGATCTGCTTTATTCTCCTCAATTTCTTTAAGCTAATGTGCGAGAATTCTCCTCAACTAAATGCTGGAAATTATCACGCCACTCATCAAATTTGGTGACATAGTTGTATCCGCAAACAGTATCAAGCGATTGCTCGGAAATAATTTCTAGTATCCGTGATGCACGTTTACGTGTCTCGTCTTGCGGTCCAAAAGGGTTAAACCGCATCTTAGAACCTGGAGGAAAGGCATAGTCGCAAATAAACAACACCTTGCCATAGATGTACGAGGTAAAACCTGGCGTATGTCCGCCTATATGGAAAGCTTCAATGCCATGCTCGCTAAAGTCACCCTCAAACTCTCGATCGACTGGAAATTGTCTGGCAAGTGGATGTTCGGCATCAAAAGCGTGCAGATAAACTTTCGCATCCCAGGCTTCACGATACTGGTTGGATGCACCCATAAAATCCTTGTGGGTGAAGTAGATCGATTCTACTGGTTTTAAGTCGGGATCGAATACTGATGGACAATCAATCCAAACAGCAGCATCATCTGTTTCAATACGATAAGCAGCGTGTTCTAAACCAAGACGAGGCACTGATAGCAACTGCGTAACGTAGTCATTTACACGATACGATGTTACGCGATAGATCTGCTGTGCCTCATCCCAAGGTACAAACTCATTATGGTTTGCTCCGCAAAACGGACAAACATCAGGTATATCGCCAATCATGTTATAGCCACAAACAATGCAAATAGATTGATTATGATTCATTTCCTATTTCTCCGAAAAGATTGGGTTCTTTGTTGTTTAAAAGACTTAGTTAAGATTTTGCTGAGGATTGGGGTTCTTTTTCCAAGTAAGAACTTGATTTAGCTACAAATTCATGTTTTCTAAAAGTTAGTTTTTCAGAAGTAGAAGAAGTTAATTCTCGTTGCTTGCCCTGAAACGATTGAGAATCATAATTGACCGAGACAGAGGTGTTGGCAGTTTTTAGCACAATTAAAACCGAACAGGGGGCATGATGAGTTACATAATTACTAACGCTACCCAAAAACATCTCTTTAATACCAGACAAGCCTCTGGTACCGACCAAGATCAAATCTGCCGACCATGCTTGGGCTATATCGCAAATATCACGTCCAGGATTGCCACAAAATTGGGTAAATTCAGCATTGACTCCTGCTGTTGTTGCTTCTCGAACGAGCGATCGCAAAAATTCTACTCCTTCTGCTTCATATTTATGCCACTGTTCTTCATACGCTTTGAGAAGTGATTCGCTCATTACATTGTATCTGATACCAGAGTAGACAAATAGAGTTGGATCTTGTTTTTCTTCATTCGCTAAAACGTGCAGCAGCATCAAGCTTGCTCCAGTTGTTTTTGCCAGAGATACAGCAGTTTCAAAAACATCCCTGCTTGCGGTTGAACGATCTATTGCTACCAAAATTTTATTGAACATCTTAATTACCTCGCTTAAATATATATATAGGAAAGTAATTTGAGGAACTTATGAGGAAAATTTTTCCTAGAAAAAATAGCGATCGCACATCATTCACTTACAATAAGCTTGCTAGAGTGAAGAAAGACCTCAAATTATGCTTAAAACTTAGATGAGACTTTTATTGGT
>NZ_PVWF01000122.1 GCF_003003995.1 Pleurocapsa sp. CCALA 161
ATATTGTGACTCGAAGATTTTGCTCAAAAATCAATACCAAAGGTATAGTTCGCAAGTAGCAAATAATATAGCTCTAAAAATCACTGAAATAAAGAACTAAAAAAATACTTGCTTTGGTGAGATAAAATCGAGCAAATATAAATAAGCAACAAAATAAAGACTAAGATGATGAATAAGTAGGCGAAGAGGTAGACTAAAATTCAATGCCTTTATTTATCTTGGTTGCTGAAGACGACCCAGCAATACGTTTGTCGATCAATGATTATTTGGAATTTCATGGTTATTCAGTCATTACGGCAGAAAATGGGGAACAAGCCCTGTCGATGTTAGAACAATATCATCCTCATTTGCTGATTTCTGATATCAAAATGCCATATAAAAACGGTTATGAACTAATCAAAAATATTCGTCGATTACCTCAATACCGTTTACTACCAGTGATCTTTCTTAGCGAATTTAGTGAAACAACAGCTCGTATTCACGGCTATCAGGTAGGCTGTGATGTTTATCTGCCAAAACCTTTTGTCATGGAAGAATTAGGGGCAATTATTCGTAATCTCCTAGAGCGATCGCAGGCAATTCATTCGGAAATAATATTTTCCCAGGGCGATCGCCTTGAACCAGCAAATACGATTCCCAAATCGGCTAAACTTCCTACTGCGCAAAAAGAGCATGATTTAAGTAAGCTTTATGAAAAACTTAAATTAACTCAACGGGAAACAGAAGTTTTAGAACTACTGATCGAAGGTCGCTCAAACATAGAAATCGGTCAACAACTGCATCTATCTCCCCGTACGATTGAAAAATATGTGAGCAGCCTATTGCGTAAATCAGATCTTAATAACCGTATTGAATTAATCTGCCATGCAATGGAATATTATACAGCTTAAGCTAAATTACTTAGCAGAGAAGTAGAAGATTCTCGCAGACGGAGGGAAACCCGCTCAGATCAAGATATAAAAAGAGACTTATTTTGATTAGCCTCCTGTTCTGACCAAACCACGGGAAAAATAGCGGGATCTGTATAGTCAGGAAAACCATTGGCTTGTTGGCGACATAATAAATCTAAAAAATGATGAATTTGCTTGCCCTGATTATAGTAAGGTTGGTAGCGATTCTCGCCATCTTGTAAATTAAGCACGATCGCCCGACGCATCATATCACTGCGATTGGGATAGCTGCCATGAATTATGGAAGAATGATGAAAACTGATTTGACCCTTTTTTAGCTTGAATGGGATTTTGTGAAACTTTTTACCCTGCTGAGTAAATTCTTGCTCGACTGAATGATGATTATTATGATTAAATCCGCGTAAATTTTCGGTAGGCGACCATTTATGACTGCGATCAACCATTACCAAGGAGCCGTGCCGTTCGTCAACGTCATGGAGAGGAATCCAAACCGTTAATAATTTGTGGGATGTACAGTTAGAATGGTAGGAGCGATCGGTATGCCAGCCGACATACGTATCAACGTGTTGATTTGGCTCTTTGCTAATTAATTGATCTTGAAAATATCTAACTGTATCAGTATCCATTAATCTTGCAGCGATCGCCCCAATTACAGGCTGTAACGATAGTTCTCGAAAAGCTTTTTTCTGAAAGGAGATATATTCATTATTTATCAATCAATAATTGATTGAAAGTAAATTACTCAGTTTTAATGAAAAATATTAGTAAAAAAGTTTATTTTAAAACTTTATATTAGGCGATAAATAGCTTTTATAAGTATTGTTTTGCAGGTAAATTGGATTGTTTTGATATTTTTTTTTGAGAATTAATTTTAATAGTATCAAATTTTTTTAAATTTGTATATTATCTTTTTAATGTATTTAAATAGCTTTTTTATAGTCACAATTTGAGTTTATTTGATAGCAATGCACCTTAAAACTAGGACAGATTTAAGAAAGTTAATCATCTCAACAACCTTCAGAACCTTCTGCCTTCACCTATTTTATATTTAATTCCACCCAGCTACTTAGGTGTTTGGTTTCGTGCCTGAACCCAACCCAATCCTTCTCGTTTAAGCCTTTTTCTCGATCGGTTGAGATAGGGAAAAGGTTAACAGAAAAAGGTTAAAGGTCTACGCAAGTTGGGTGCTTTTTCCTTTTCTCATTTCCCCTTGTCTTTTAACCTAACCTTATAAATTAATTAGCATTCATTAAACGAGAAGTATTGCAACCCAACCTACATTTTCCAGCCCATCTATCTAACTAGTTTCGAGAAATGGTATAGCTTTTAAATAATACTAATTAAAGCGATCGCCACACCATCAAAAAGCATAAACAAGCTAAACAGAAGCCACCAATTTGATCAAGTTACTATACTAACGCCAGAATTATTGCTTATTAACTGTCCCTGAATAAACTACGCCACGTTTGGCATCGACGGTTAAAATTGCTCCCTCTCGAATTACCTCAGTGGCGTTTTTAAAGCCGACAATGACGGGAATACCCAACCGCAAACCAATTACCGCTGCATGACTGGTAATATCATCTTCCTCTGTAATGATTCCTGACGCTTGACGAATAATATCGACAAACTGAGCATTAGTAGAGGAAGTAACTAGAATTTCTCCTGGATTAAAATCGTTAATCTCGGTGGCACTTTTGGCAACTCTAGCTCGACCACTAATTGCTCCTTGTCCAATACCCGAACCTTCCCCTAAAATCGCCTTAACTAATTCGACCTTAATTAAATCCGTCGATCCTGCTACTCCCTGAAGTGTTCCTGCCGTCATTACTACCAAATCTCCCGCAGCCAGCCAATTTTTTTCTTGCGCTACGTTGATTGCGGCTTGAAACGTTTGAGTGGCAGAAGATAAATCTAGCACCAGCAGAGGTTTAACGCCCCAGACTAGCTGTAGCCGACGAGATACGTAAACATGGGGAGTAATCGCGATGATAGGCGTTTTTGGTCTAAATTTAGAAACATTACGAGCTGTTGCTCCAGTTTTAGTCAAAGTCATAATCGCTGCTGCATCTAGTTGAGAAGCGATTTCACCTACTGCTGCGGAAATAGCCTGAGTTATCGAGCGTTTAGTTCGTTTTAGTTTGTTTGTCCCCTGTTCTTGTTCAATTCTACAGGCGATCGTTGCCATCGTTTCCACCGCTTCTACAGGGTAGTTACCGACAGCAGTTTCATTAGATAACATCACGGCATCTGTACCGTCTAAAATCGCGTTAGCCACATCTGATACCTCGGCACGAGTTGGTCGAGGATTATTGACCATGCTATCCAACATCTGAGTAGCGGTAATAATCGGAATTCCCAAGCGATTAGCTGTAGCAATAAGGCGTTTTTGCAGAATTGGCACATCTTCTGCGGGCAGTTCTACTCCTAGATCTCCCCGTGCCACCATTACCCCATCGCATAATGAGAGGATCGCATCCATCTGTTCGATCGCTTCATGTTTTTCAATTTTGGCAATAATGGGAATAGATTTACCCGCACTAGAAATTAAATCTTTGATTTCTAAAATATCTTGCGGATTACGGACAAAACTTAGAGCAATCCAGTCTACTCCCTGATCCAAACCAAACATCAAGTCTTCGCGATCTTTTTGAGTTAAGGCTTTGACTGAAAGATAAACTCCAGGAAAGTTAACTCCTTTATTGCTGGAGAGCGCTCCCCCCACAACAACTCGACAGTGTAGATCTTGATTAGCTTTATCAATATTTTCTACCTGCATTTCTACTTTGCCATCATCCAACAAAATAGTGGCATTTTCTGGCACTTCTTCCGCCAGTTTCTGGTAGCTGATACAGCCAATTTCCTGATTACATTCTACTGAGCGACTAGTTAATATATAGCGATCGCCTTTTTTAAGATCTATTTTCCCTGCTGCGAACTTACCTAACCGAATTTTGGGACCCTGCAAATCTTGTAGAATGCCTACGGGCTGGTCTAGTTCAAAAGCAGTCTGCCGAATCAAACGTATCGCCTTTTGATGATCTTGCTGCGTGCCATGAGAAAAATTAATTCTTAAGGTAGTTGCTCCCGCTGTAATCAATTGTCTCAAAACATCTGGCTTGAGGGTGGCTGGTCCTACTGTGGCAACAATTTTTGTCCGACGCGGGTTATTTAGCGATGACATTACTTTTTTGCTCTCGATTTTCTGGATTTATTTCACGCTGCATCTTCACGAACTAAGCCAAGAGGCTATGCAGGAATTCTAGTCGCCAGCCTAGTTTACAACACAACTAATTATTCTAGGCACATTTTTTCGTCAATCTACTTTTTGAGTAACCTATATGAGGAAGGATTTAATCTCGTCTGTCTAAAAAGGTTAACTTGAGAAAATTACGTTTTTTACTTGAGATATTAAGCTAAACTTACTGTCAATTAGTTGACTTTTATCTGCTTTAACAAAGCTGTTTATTTGACAATTCGAAACTTTCTTTATGTTAAAAAAAGAAGAGCTTCTTCCTTTTATTTTGGCTTTGGTTTCCACAATATTGATTGTAGCAACGGGTTTTAACTGGTTGATCAAAAATAATTTTGCAGGATTTAGTCAAGACAATTTTAGCAAAAACAGTATTCTTAAAGCAGATAATCGAGTAAATTCCGCTTCACCTCCATCAGCTGTAACTAAAGAAAATTTTGTTGTGCCAGCCATAGTCCCTCAAGGGACTTCTATAAATATCAATGGTTCAGACAAGCTAAATCAGATCAACACAGCCCTGCGAAAAGGTTTTCATCAGCAATATCCTGGGACTATGATCACTACAAACGCTGACGGAAGTGATGTAGCTTTGGCTCTTCTCTACTCAGGAGATATCGATTTGCTAGCCTTAGATCGCCCTTTAAGCCAAGCAGAAAAAGCAGCAGGTTTGACGGCTATCGAGATCAATAGCTTGAGAGTTAAGCATGATCAGAATGCGCCCGCTTTATATTACGTCTACCAAGCACCACTCGATCCAGATATAGAGCTATTTTTAGGCTACGCTTTTTCTGAGTTAGGAAAAAAGGCAATTAACAGTCATTAAGTCATTATTGCTTGAATATTTGCTCCATCTCAATTATGGTGTTGTAGGAGTGACGGAAGAGTTTTGCGGTGCAGATAAATCGATTCCCGTTCCGCGATCGTAAATTTCAATGTCCCATTGTCCTGAACGATTTCCTTCGAAAGAGATAAAACGTCCATTACCGCTAATGCTGGGATAGCGAACTTCGCCAATAAAGTTTTTGGTGAGATTGTCACTAGTGGCATTAGAGCGATCGTAAAGGTAAATATCAGTTTTCCCCAGCTGTTCTGAACAATAGACGATATAGCGTCCATCGGCACTAAGATCTGCTTGTGACTGCATACTTCCAGGTTGATTTAGTCCAGGTAAAGAGACTAAACGCCGTTGCTGAAGATCGTATAAATACACGCTACGTTTGGCTGCGCGATCGCTCGTGTAAACTAAATAACGACCATTATAGGAAAAATTGGCATCGCCTTCAGCCGCGAAAGAATTTAAGGAGGCGTTGATAGCTTGGGTAGGAGGGGTGATGTATCTAGATTGGCAACTACCCAAAGCTAACGTTGTAATTGCCAGAATTATTCTAGCTGAAGGCGGTTTAAGATACCACTTCATTTTGTTTGAGACTGGGTTCAAGACTAGGAATAGAACAGCAATTTACATTATCGAGACAGACTTTACCCCATTTCAAAGACCAGCGTACTAATTCCACACGATTGGCAGCATTAGTTTTCTTCAAAATATTGCTAATGTGATTATCAACCGTCCTCTTGCTGATTTCTAGTCTTTGAGCAATTTTGTGATTGCTCAACCCAGTTACTACTAGCTCGACAATTTCTAGTTCTCGGGCTGACAATAATGCTTCATGACTAATTTTCTCAGCTTCCATTTGGGTTTACCCAGTACATTTACTCACTACATCTATTCATTGTAGAAGGTAAAGTTTCCACTTAATTACCGTTTAAGTTGTAAATGAATTATTCTTTAACAATTCACGAGACTCTGTCACAAATTGCTAAGTATATTAACAAAATATCAACATTTTGTTATCAACTTATTTTAATTAACTCTAAAATGTGAACTGATTGCGATCAGCTGCATTGTTGCATTTTTTCTAATGTACTCATAACTAAAGCACCAATCTTATATTATAAAAATTGAGCAACGACTTTTGTAAGTGCGAAGTTTAGTAGTTAAAACTTCCTCATTTTTGGATGAGTTCCGATTCCTGGCGTTCCCAATTACCTGGATCGAGATAGCTAAATGAAACCATCTTATGTTCGATGATTTTCCCATCGTAATGGCTAGCTTCGCACTATATATCAAGATTATCAAGATAAAGATCGGCTATCTATCTCTATATTGTATAGCTCAAAAAATACTAGGCGTTTCTCAAGAGATTTTTGACCAAATTATCTTTGACCATCATTTGACGAAACATCTCTAATAAATATTCTTGTGCTTGTTCTTTGCTTAATCCCTGTACCTGTTCTTGAAGCACTTTTAACTTAAACTGCTGCTCCATACTCAGTTGACCTGATAAGTCCATGGGCATCACTCCTTAATCTAATAAATACTCAGCCTGTAGAAATTTTATTTACGAAGCTAAGTGTTGATTTGCAATTAATCTAACACTCACCCCTATAAATAGTCCATAATGTCAAGTAATAATTAATCGAAGCAACAAAAAGTTATAAAATACTTATTAAAGAACTAGAATTTTGGTGTATTTTGATGCGGAAAAAATTTTAAAATCGACTAGGTAAAGGCAATATCAGCTAATTAGTCGATATAGTAAATAGTAATCATATCAGCGATAAGTTTAAGACTAAATCTCAAGATGAACTCAATCAAAGACGCTAAAGAATTTTTTCAACAAAGTGCGGGTAGATGGCGATCGCAACGCACTACTCATCATTTGCCCTTTAGGCGAGCAGAAAGCGGTAGCTCGGATATCAACGTCGAATTTCTGGATGCTGACGATGAAAAGATTGCTACGATCTGTCAGATGCACAAAGTAGACCCCAAAACAGCAATTGGTGGGGCATTTGTTAGCTGGGATGGATCAATGGCTTGGGATAAAGAAAACGAAGACCATAAAGGAACAACCGTATTTGCCTTAATTCCTGACTCAGAGAATCTCCGCACGGGAAAGTTACTTAGGGAAAGAGGTTATGCGGAAATAGTTCCTGTGGCTGGAGAATACCATATGGATCATGATGACGGATTAGTTTTGATTACCGAATACGAAACCATGAGTATTATTGAACGCTTTTGGTTTGTAAATTCTGATCTACGACTGCGCAGCAGCACTGTTAAAAGATTTGGCGGGTTTAATACAGCTACTTTCTGTGCTGAATCTCGGGTCAGTGAAGCAGATAATGCTCCCTCAACAGCAGCCATTATTGAGGGCAAATCATTGGCAATTTCAGGATGGTAATTGATTACTAATTAGCAAAAGACGAGTAAGCAAACAAAAACTAACTAATTACTCTGTAATATTTTGTTACTGTTGTTTATTTACTACCCCCGTCTAACGTATGATTGGGACTAAGATTTTTAACATAATTTACATTTACAATAGGCGGAGGTTTTGACTTGTCTATTCCTTTATTGGGTTATAAGCCCAGCTCTCAAAATGTTCGTGTTGCAGGATACGATATCGGGGGGGATGAACAACCTAAAGTTTATTCAGCAGAGAATTTACTGTCTTTGTCTGAGATGAACGATTTGATTGAAGCGGCTTATCGCCAGATATTTTTCCACGCTTTTCGCGCAGATCGTGAAAGATTTTTGGAATCTCAGTTGCGCAACGGTCAAATTACTGTGCGTGACTTTATTCGGGGACTTTTACTCTCAGAAACTTTTTACAATAGCTTCTACGTTAAGAACAGCAATTATCGCTTTGTCGAACAATGTGTCCAAAGAGTTTTGGGGCGTGATGTTTACAACGAACGAGAAAAAATTGCCTGGTCGATCAAAGTAGCAACCAAAGGTATTCAAGGTTTCGTTGACGAACTGCTAGACAGTGACGAATACATAGAGAATTTTGGCTACGATATCGTACCTTATCAACGTCGTCGAGTACTAGCAAGTCGCGAACAAGGAGAACGTCCTTTTAACATTACTTCTCCTCGTTACGACCAATACTATCGTGCCATTCTTGGATTTCCCCAAATTATTTGGCAAACCGAAGTTCGTACCTACAAACCTCAAGAGCAAAAACCCACCGCAGGAAATCCATCTTTGTATTTAGATATGGCTCGTAGCCTACCTAGTAGAGCAAATGCGCCCAGTTCAACCTCAGTGTCGAACATCAACTATCTGTCCAAAGTTCCTTACCGCAAAACTACCTGATTTATCTTTGATATTGGTAGCGCCAAATCTGTAATCGCAGTTGGCATCATTATCTGACTGACAAAAACTAAAGAGGGAAAGTTATAAATTAGCTTCATAGTTCTGATGAATTATGCTGTTAATTCTTGACTTCCCTCTTTTTAATTACCTTTTGTTAATGACAACCTTATCAGCGGGCAACGTAAAACTATGAGTATTGAAGGAGAAAAGAAGTTGTTAGCAATTAACTCTTTTCTTTTTTTAAACAGTAATATACAAAAATTGCGGTCACGATAATTAATTTATGTCTATAATTATCTTGACTCGTAACCATTAGATCGATTGTGAATTTGCCATAGTATAGATTTATACAAAACTGACTAATTTAGATCAATTATCTTTGTTTGTTGCGCGTAAAAACTTACCTTAGTCAATCAATATCAAACTTGACAATCAGCATAACAATTAATTAATTTTATTTAGTTTTCAAATTGCATTTAATTAATTGTAGAATCTGTTGCAGTTTAATTTTAACATTTGTTGATGAGCTAGTTTTCAGGTTAAAGCATCTGTTTTTTTTATTTATTGCAGAAGCCTACATGAAGTTTAAAAATAGAATTAAACAATTGGACAAAATCAGCAGCAAGATACAAATGAAGAGAAGCAACCGATCTTTGTATCTGTTGATTTTACTGATAAGTAGCCTGAATTCAGTGGCTGCATTTGGTACTGCAGAATACTTTGGAGCGCGAAATAATCACAAAATTGTTAATCAAATTGCCAATAGTTATACGGAAAAAATAAGCGATCGCTTATTATCACATTTAGATAGCAACGAAGCAGCAATTGATCCCAACTCCAAAGCGACTCAAGTTCAATCCCTTGAGGGACGACTCGATCGTTATTTATCAGAACTCGACCCTGGCTATACACTCAAAATTGCTGTGATCGAGCCAAATGGTTCAATTATTAGTAGTAATCTGCCCAAGATTAAAGCTAATTCTCAGATTAGTGACCAAAATATTCGGCATTACTTTCCGCTTAATTTAAACAGTTTTTCTGACTTTAATCAAGCTTATAAATTCAGTTTTAAAATTAAGCAGCAGCGTTTTTTAGGACAAGCAACTCCCTGGCAAAGTCAAACAATAGGATTGAGCTGGTTGGTGGTGACTATTCCTGAGTCGGAGTTAACGACTGAGTCGGTAAAGGAAAATTATTTGAGTTCTTGGCACGCCTATGTGATCTATTTATTATCAGCGATCGCGCTGGGGATCTTGAACTATGCCTGGTTGAGCTTCTTCATCAACAAGCAAAATGGATCGCCAGAACAGCAGATTGCATCTAACTCGGATACTAGCCACGAAATTGAGCCTCCAGCAGTAGTTGAATTGCCCAATCATCAGAGTGATTTATTGGTGGAAAAAGCTCAAGTTGATTGTGAGCCATATAACTTGTTGGCGGATATGAGTCATGAACTGCGATCGCCTTTAAACGCAATCCTGGGATTTGCTCAAATCATGGAGCAAGAATTATCTACAAACCAGACAGGTCAGGAAAATATCGCCATTATTAATCGTAGTGGGGAGCGTTTATTATCGATTATTAATGACTTAGTCGATCTAGCAAAAATTGAAACCAACCGCTTAACTTTAGAAGATAATAAAATTGACTTTCACGATTGGCTAGACAATATAGAACAAAGTTTTAAGTTTCAGGCTCATAATCAAGATTGGGAATTTTCGCTAATCAGACAGCACGATTTGCCCCAATGGATTTGTGTTGACGAGCGTAGACTGCGCCAGATCTTAAGAAATTTAATTAATTATTGTCTCAAATCCAAACCCACAAGCGATGTAAGCCTTAGAGTTAGTTCAAGTATTTCTCGCCACGAGACGGTTGACCCAAATCAACCAAATTCTACCCAAAAGTATCATCTTGTTTTTGAGGTAGAAAATACCAATTTATCAGTTACTGAAGTAGAGTTAGCTACTTTATTTCATCCTCTGGTGACGGTGCGACAAGAAGTAAATTTGACTGAAGGCAGTTCCTTAAACCTACCGATTAGCCGTAAACTAGCTCAACTGATGGGAGGAGATATCACCGTCAGCAACAATCAACCTCTAAAATCAGGCTTAACTTTTAATTTAAAGATTCAAACCCAGAGCGTTGCTGCTCAGAAATTACAGGTTCAGTCTGGCTTAAGAAGAGTGATCGGTTTAGAATCAGACAAAACTGAATATCGCATTTTGATTGTAGACGATTCTAAAACTAATCGTGCAATCATGAAAAGGTTTTTAGAGCCTGTCGGTTTCAAAGTTCAAGAAGCGGTCAATGGTCAAGAAGCAATTGATGTTTGGTTGCGTTGGCAACCTCATATGATTTGGATGGATTTAAGAATGCCTGTGATGAATGGTTGTGAAGCCACCAAACGAATTAAGTCCTATTCCCAAGCCTTATATACGCCCATTGTGGCATTAAGCGCTAGTACTTTAGAAGAAGATAAATCACTTTTTAAAGCAGCGGGGTGCGACGATTTTGTCAGCAAACCTTTTTCAGAAAACGTTATCTTTGACAAAATTGCTCAACACCTAGGGATACGATATGTTTACGAATCCATCAGTCCCTTAATTAGTAATACTACTAGCAATTTCAAATTAACAGCGGACACTTTAAATATCATGTCTAGCGAGTGGCGAAACAATTTAGAGCAGGCTGCAACGGTATTAGATCAAGATTTACTGACCCAGCTATTACAAAAAATTCCTCCAGAACATTACAGTTTAAAAGATTCTCTGCAAAAACAGGTTAACGACTTTGATTTCGACAAGATTATTAGTTTAGTAAAAAAAAGTAAAAGCAATTAACTTCTAAATCATTACCCTCATTACAATGAGAAAGGTTTTCACTCGCTCAAGACAGTCCATCTTAACCCACCCCAAACAAAAATGACAATCTCTGTTTCAGTCCAGGAAATTAGTATTTTAGTGGTCGATGATCTTGCTGATAATTTACAGATTCTGGCAAATACCCTCAGTAAACAGGGATATCAGGTACGCTGTGCTAAAAGTGGATTAACGGCATTGCGCGGTGCAAGTACGATTTTGCCCGATCTAATTTTGTTAGATATCAAAATGCCCGATCTTGACGGTTATCAAGTTTGCCAACAGTTAAAGGCTAATAAACAAACCTGCGATATCCCAGTTATTTTTCTGAGTGCCTTAGATGATGTTTTAGATAAAGTTAAAGCTTTTGAAGTTGGTGGGGTCGATTTCATTAGTAAACCAATTCAAGTTAAAGAAGTTTTAGTTCGGGTTAAAAATCAAATTGCTTTGCAACTGGCTAAAGCTGAGATAACTGAACTAAATCAAGATCTGGAAAGGCGAGTTTATCAACGCACGATCAAACTAAAAACTGTGGTGCAAAAACTACGTCAAGAAATCAATGAGCGTCAGCGAATACAGCAGCAGTTAATCCACGATGCTCTACACGACAGCCTAACCGGATTGCCGAATCGAGCTTTGCTGACCGAAAGGATTGAATTTACCATTGCTCATGCCAAAAGAAATCTTGACTATCGTTATGGACTATTGTTTATCGATCTAGATCGCTTTAAAGTGATCAACGACAGTCTGGGTCATTTAATTGGGGATCAATTGTTAATTGCCGTATCTAATCTACTTCTAGAATGTGTTAGAGAGAACGATTTGGTAGCTCGCCTGGGTGGAGACGAATTTGTCATTTTACTAGATGGGATCAAAAGTGTTAAGGATGCAACTTTAATCGGTGAGCGAATTCAACAAAGAATGCGATCGCCATTTGAATTACAAAGTCAGAATATTTTTACCAGCGCTAGTATCGGTATTGTCTTTAGCTCAACCGAATATAGCAACCCGGCTGATTTGATGCGGGATGCTGATATTGCCATGTATCGCGCTAAGGACAAAGGAAAAGCACGCTACACAATTTTTGACCAGACAATGTACGATGAAACCTTGAAACTGGTTGAATTAGAGAATAATTTGCGTTTTGCTCTCCAGCGTAATGAGCTGATGATGCACTATCAACCGATTATATCTTTAGATAGTAATAAATTGGTTGGCTTTGAAGCTTTGATTCGCTGGCAACATCCTGAGCGGGGTTCTATTTCTCCTGTGGAATTTATTCCCATTGCTGAGGATACTGGATTAATTTTGGAGATTGGCGAATGGCTACTTAGAGAGTCTTGTCAACAGCTGCAAACCTGGCGACAACAATTTGCTTCAATCCCTGAAATCGGCTCGCTCAAGATGAGTATTAATTTAGCTAGTCAACAGCTACAAGAACCTGAATTTATTAGTAAACTCGATCAAATTCTTGAAGAT
>NZ_PVWF01000123.1 GCF_003003995.1 Pleurocapsa sp. CCALA 161
AACCTTCTCTCGATCTAGAGCCGAAAGAATTATTGGCACTACCTTCTGCTACTTTCTAACTTTGTCGAACTCACGTTAATTAAGTGGTTACAGGCTGATTCGGATGCAAGAGATGCTGTAGTCAATTCTGTAGCAGGTTCGGGCAAAAGCACGCTACTCAAGCTGGCTGCTGATGCGATTTCGACGAGTAACGTAAAAATTCAAGACTGTCTGGTTTTGGTTTTTAATAAAAAGAATAAGACTGCATTAGTTAAAAAGCTCGACTCTCGTTGGCAATACTCAATTTCTACCGTTCATAGCGCGGGGTATCAGGTGTTGAAAAAATATCTCGGGGTCAAACGATTAGAGGTAGAAGAGTCCAAATATCGCCATCTAGCTAAGACCTTAGATTGGTTTGACGGTAGCGACCCCCAGCAGGATAAGGTAGTTAGCTTAAGCAGTTTTCTCAAACTATTTGAATTTGTCAGGCTGACTCTATCTCCTTTGACAACCGAAGCTTTGTCTAGGTTGGTCGAACACTACGCTTTAGATATCAACAAACAACATTTAAATGAAATTAGTCAAAGAATCGACTATCTATTTAAAGTGGGCATGGATGCTGCTGCGAATGAAGCTAGAATCGACCATACTGATATGCTCTGGCTGCCTGTAGTCTGGCAGGTTAACCAAATGCCTGGGTTTAAATTTGCCCAAAGAGTTATGGTTGATGAAGCTCAGGATATGAGTTGTTTGCAGCTTGAATTTGTTTTGTCTCTGGCTCACGAAAAAGCCAAAATGCTGTTTGTCGGTGACCCTGCTCAATCTATCAATGGATTTTGCGGGGCGGATACTGATAGCTTTAGTAATATTCAAGTAAAACTTCAGGCGAAAGAGTTTACTCTCCCAGTGTGCTACCGATGTCCCAAAATTCATATTGAACTGATTAACAAACTCTATCCTGAAATTCCCATCGTACCCAGAGATAATGCTCCTCTAGGGAGTATTAAAGTGATTCAAGAATGGGATTTATGGGATGAAACCAAAGATAGTCGAATCAAGCCAGGGGATTTGGTAATTGCTAGATGCAGCAGCAGCTTAGTAGACCTTCATCTCAAGATGATTGTCAGAGGTATTCCCTGTAATTTAGTCGGCAGTTCTCTACAGCAAGAACTGTTGAACCTTTTAGCAGTTCTTGCCGAACAGCCAGAATTTGAATATCAGAAGTTTGCTGAGTTTTCTCAGAGTTATTTAAAGTTCAAACAGTCTATCTACGAACAAAATGATAATGGGGCAATTCTACTGCTACAGTTAAAAGACCAAATCAAAGCTGTTGGGGCGATCTATAACCATTTTCAAACTAAGTCTTTAGCAGAATTAGCCTCTAGCATTAGGCAGTTATTTGGCTCAGAAGATGCTGAGGCAGTTTTGTTATCTACTGTTCATCGAGCTAAAGGGATGGAAAGCGAAAGAGTATATATAGCCGAACCTTTAACCTTACCTTTATTATGGGAAGGCCAAAAAGAATGGCAAGAACAACAGGAGCAGAATCTACTTTACGTTGCCCTTTCTCGGAGTACCAAGGACTTATTTTTGATTGGGGATGCTTTTTGGTATGACCAGAAAACTGGTTCGATTATCGATAAACATGAGTCTGATTTGACTTCTGTTGAGGGTTCTAGTGTTACTGAACTAGTGAAACTAGCATCCTCAGAAGAACTGGAACAATATATCAAGACAATTAGATCTGAGCAGGGTAAAAGAATTAGTCAGAGGTTTCAGAGTTTAGTTTAAGTGCTGAAAATCATTGGCTTGTCCCTAGCGGGAGTGCTAGGGGAAGTTTTTTGGTAATTAAATAAAAAATGAACGACTCAAAAAAGACAGGAGTTGAAATCGTCAATCTGTCTGAGCTTTATCCCGATCTGGGCCAAGGAATGCCAGTTACCCCAAAACTTAGAACTTTATTGAGACAAATGAGTATGGGAATTGATGTTCAGAAAATAGTTGAACATAATCCTTATCTTGCCAGATTAATGACCGAATGCCAGTTACTTTTTCCCGAAATGTTTAACAAAAAGTTGAATCAGTATTGGGATTATCAGGTTGCTTGGCAATTTGAGGGAGGGTGGCTCGAATCTTTGCTAGATCTAGTAGCAATGCAAGATTACAATATGTTGATAATAGATTGGTCTGGTCTAGAAGTTAATGAGATCGCCACAGCCCAGGCTTATATTTTAAGCCAACAGTTAAAGTTGCCGCCGAATAAGATTTCAATTATTAGTCTTCTGACAAATGATCTCAAAGCAGATCTTCGTATTTGCTTCAGCAGAAGAAGAATTTTTACCAACGATTTAGTTGTTTGTGAACAAGAATTAGGAGAACGATTAGCTCTGCTGCATCAGGGCAAAGATCTAAGATTGATATTGTCAGAACAAGAATCAGAAACGGAATTTAACCTTCTGACGGAAATCGAGGGTATTCCAGAAATATCAATCGATTAAACCTCGATACCCTTGCGGGTTAGCCATCGAGCAAGAATTTTGATGATTCATGGAACAATTACCTATCTCATATCAACTATATTCGAGTAACAATCAAGCTGTACCTCCAGTTGACCAATCAAATCAGTACTCAACTCAAGAACGTGTACCTTTGCTACAGCAGCAAGCTCAGATGGGTTTGGCTACTGTTGATACTCAAACTTATTTTCACTCCTATCAAAGTTTGCTGGCTCAGTTTAAGGGAAATGTAGACTGTCGGGTAATTCCAAGCAAGAAGAATGGAGATACGTTTACTTTAACTAAAGCAGGTGCAGAAAGGATCTGTCGCTTCTTTGGTCTGAATTATCAGCTGTTTGTCCTCCCTTCTACTAAACTAGATTTTGCCAACAATATCTTTTACTATGCTCACGAATGCCAATTAAGTTATCAGGGAAAAGTAGTGGGTAATGGGTTTGGCAACTGCAACAACAGAGAAACCAAATACAACAAATCTTACTCTCCCGATATTCTTAATACCCTAGACAAGATGTCTCAAAAAAGAGCTTTCATTAGTGCTGTATTATTTACTACGGGCGGAAGCAGGTTTTTTGGACAAAAAGTAGAGGAACTCAATGTTTAAGGTTAAAAGCGTGGATGGGTTCGAGATAAGCGTCTCGAATCTGGTTATCAGCCATTATTTGCGATTCACGTTGAGTCCAGGTTTTAACCTTCCATTCTTGAGGGGTCAATGGCTCAATATTAACTGAATTAGGAAGTGCGATTTTTGTGTCTCGATCCAAAAACTGGTTAAGCACTCTAGCTATATGCAAACAGCAATAGTCAGGGTGCTTGGCTATTTGATATTCGGCAAAGCGAATCACGATATAGCCGAGCTTGAGAAAGAATTTGTCCCGATAGATATATTTTGGATCTTCAACTAGATGAATCGGTAAAGATCCTTTAAATGAATAAGGCTCGTCAATTTCTAAGTCTACTGCGAGCTTGAGGTCGTCATTAATTAAGATAAAATCAGCTGTGGGAGTATAGCCTTGCTCGTCTTCAAACTGGCAATGTTCAATTATGCGCCAGGGGTAGATAAACCACTGGTTGAGATAACTTAAAAAATAAGCTTCGGAAAATCCTTTTTCGGCATCATTATTAATCTTAAAATCGTAAATACTGTCTCTTTTGTCTAGGGTGTTCAACAAAAAAGTAGTTTTACTTTTATAATTTTCTTTATTGCTTTTAAATTGCTTGATTAAATATTTTCTAGATGTTATTTCTCGATCGATTTGTCGCAAGTCATCCTTTAAATTTTGTTCATAAATGTGCAATCTCAAATAGCTTAAGAAAAATAAGATATTCAAGATAAAAAGACATATCCCAACTAGATGACTAAATAGTAATGAAATAGTGATTGAGAAGAGAAAAATAATGACAGCAATGCTACCCAAGTAGAACTGAATTAGTTTGAGTTTTCCGTAGTAGTGTATTTTGGGAATACAAATAGATATTGGTTCTAGACAAAATGTAGGGTTATTTTTTAGCTGAGGTTTTTTGAATTGATCGAGAATTTCAGTTAAACATTCTGGGTAGAATGTCATGGGATAGTATTCTCGATGCTGCTCGACTATCAATTCTTCCATATTAAGTAGGCTGTCGCCTTTTAATTTGCAACCACTAATACAAAGGTAACTCTAGAAAATGTCAATGTCTAGTTGCAAAGATCCAGAGGCTATAAACACTTATGACTCAAGAAAATATTAGTCTGTCTGAATCTTTAAAAGACTGTAAATATCCCTTGAAAATTGTTTTTACTATTGATAGAAAGAAAAATATTCACTGTTTGACTGTAAGTTATTCAGAGTCTTTTCCAGCTATAGCCAGATACGAAGAAGTTCCTAACGACTTGACTCAAGCGGTATTAGATTTACTGCCTGAATTTGATATTTCCCACAAGAATAAGGAATTGTCTAAGCGAAATCTAAGAAATAATGGTGAACGTAAAGTTAAGCCAATTGAAAGTACCAGTGGTACTAATAAACAAACTAAGAAGACCCCCAAAAAAGTTAAATTTGCTAAGAGCTTGATTTGAAAATGACTAATGAAAATGACAGCGTTAAAACTCAACCCAATACAGTAACGATCGAATATGAAGGACAGAAATATCCCGTCGAGAAGAGTAAGATTGAAGGATTAGAAGATCGACAAATACTAGACTTGCTCTGTGTTGGTTTTCCAGGGATGGCTAACGGTAAATTAGAGCGATTAGAAGATGGTTCGATTAAAATCATCAAGCGAGTCGGTACAAAGGGTAGAGATCGACTATTAGAGTTGCTGGGCGATTTTCCCGAAGATGATTTGCCAATTAAGATCGAGAGTCTAAATACTAAGTTAACTGAGGAATTGACCGTAAGTGAGTGGTCAGAAATTTATGAAACTCTAGACTTCGATCGCGTTCAGTCGATTTGTGAACAGCGAAAGAATTGTATTGATGCTGCGATTAGACGTTTGTATTTTGGCAAGAGTAATATCGTGCCTTTGATATGAATAGTCTTTTAGCAAAGTCTAGACAGATATCCCATAGATTCAGGGGGATTAAAGCTACTAAATACCTTTTTCCTGAAGAATTTGCTCAATTAAACCCAAATTTGATTTTAAATGATGATGCGTTAGAAATAATAGATCGTCGTTTAATCGAGCTGTTAAATGAGCATTGCTTCCCCTGTTTCGATCCCGATTACGATTACCAATTACAAAAACGGGAACGACCCTATTTAGGATTAGAGAAAATTGCCATTATGCCTGACCCCTATAGTGACTACGATTGCTACTATGGGGGCGTAGGTAATAGCTGGCTATACGTCCACATGACTATTGACGAGTATCTGGGCAGTTTGGGTTATGACGAGTCCATCGTAGATTTTGTCGAACGAACTTTAGAAGATTTTACAGGTCATCCCCTCTCAATTTTGCCTAATGTCTTGCGGTATGTCCTAGCCATAACCAATAATATCTGGCTTGATACTCACTTTGAGTCAGATAACGAATACGAGCTTACTGAACTTGAGGTAATTACCTTAGAGGAACATTACCGAGAAGCTTTGGGATTAATGGGGCAGTTAGAATTCTTTGATCGCTGGTTTCAGGATAATCGCGCTGTCGCCCAAAAGGTAATAGACGTTATTTTTCGTAAGGCTCTTGCCGATGATTCCTCAACTGATTAAACAGGCTCAAGCACTGCTAATTTTTCTTCAGGATTCAGCAGTATTTACTACTTCTGAAGATGGTCATACTTATATAAAACAAATCGATTTTACCAATTTAATTGAAATCTTAGGGCAAAAAGATTTTCAGTCAGACTGGTATTTGCAGCCAAACGTAGCTTTGCATAAAGTATGTCAATACAACGGACAAATACTGACCGTAAGTTCGGTACTACCCAGTCAGTATTTGCTGAGGTTTGACAATTTTAGCCTGAACGTTCCTTTGCCTGGGGCTGTAATTGTTCATAAACAGTCTCGCTTGTGGATCTTTGCCTACAAAGGACAGTTGAGCTTAAATTCTCAGCTATATCAGTTTCCTTTACCCAATATTAATTCAAATGGACAAGTCTGTTGGGGGAGTGTTTCGTCCCCCAATAAAGATACGGCTAGCATGTGGCATAGCTTCATTTCTTCTGAGTTCAACTATGACTTGGATGGGGGAAAGTCATTGTCTCACCCCAATTTAATCGTAGACAAATTAATCAGAATTTCTCAAAGTCTAGTCACTGTCTATCCCGAACAAGATTTAGTTCCTAATGGCTGGAGTTTGAATACAATTCTCGGCGTTGCTGATTAAGTAATGCTATACAAAGGATTACTTAATCAGCTATAAGCTATAAGCTATAAGCTTTTAATCAATTTTTACTTTTTGCTAGGGGAACAAAATATTTTATAAGCATTACGCATTCACCAACACCCAATTCTCCAGCTCCAAAACTACAATTAAATAATCATCATGCTTTTAAGTCATTCAGTAGCAGGCAATTTAACCAGTAACAATTTGCCTACAGGTTTTATCTGGGCAGGTAATGGTATCTTTCGTTCTGTAAGCAGACGAGAATTTAAAGCGGTCGTATCTCACCGTGAAGTTCACACTCCAGGTTTACCTGAGTTTAAGCAAGAGTTTAAGCTGTTAGTCCCTCCCGTACCTCAAAAAAAGGTGGAAGCTATTATCGAGCAGATTCAACAAGAGCCAGATTTAGAACAGCTATTTTATCTTTACTGGCGGGGCGATTGGACTCCGTCCACGGACGCGCCTCCAGGCGGACGGAGCGAAGCTCCTAATCCCTTTGGGGCAAATCCTTTAGGGCTTCGCGATCGCTGGGAAGTTCTTTACCCCGAACAAGAATGCACTCCTAGTACCTGTATTGCTGGCGATCGCTTCCCTGAACCTGCCGTGATTGAAATTCACTCCCACGGTGCTGCACGAGCGTTCTTCTCTGGTACTGACGATCTCGAAGAGGATGGTTGCCGAATTAGTACAGTGATTGGCAAAAGCAATGGTCAACTGGAAATTATCAGCCGAGTCTGTGTTCACGGATTGTTTTTGCCTATCCAATCAAGTCTAATTTACGAAAATATTAGTTTGTACTGTAATTATGTTCTCCCTTTCTAGTCCGTTACAGCTAAATTTCAGTGATTTGTCGATTCTCAATGCCAAGCCCATCTATTTTGGCTTTCCCCACGTACAAATTTATGTAGTGGGCTGTGGTGGAACTGGTAGCTTTCTAATTCCGCACCTATGTCGTATTGCTAACTTTCTCAATGAGACGGGCAGACAAATAGATTTGACCCTCATTGACTTTGACCGCATTGAAGAAAAGAATTTGTATCGACAAAACTTTTGCCAAGCAGAATTGGGCTACAACAAGGCGCAGGCGTTAGCAATGCGCTATAAAACTATGTTCCCAAAATTGACTATTGCAGCAAGGTCAGATTCTATAGACGCGATCGAGTTTACTACCTACAAGCCGAGTTTGATAGTTGGCTGTGTTGATAATGCTCGGGCTAGGGCAAGTATAGAAGAATTAATGATTCAGCACGCATCTATGTTTGCTCATGGCGTAACCAAAAAGCCTTGCTGGTGGCTTGACTGTGGTAATAGCTATACCCACGGGCAGGTTGCGATCGGCAACTGGGACTCTGTTGAGCTTGATGACTATGTTTTAGAGCCAGCTACCTGTATTAGACTGCCCCTGCCTACGATTCAATATCCCGAACTATTGCTGCAACAGGTAGATGAAGATGAGGATATTTCCTGCGCCGAGCAAGCTTTACTTAACGGTCAAAGCCTCAATATTAATTCCCAAATGGCAATTGTAGCAGGAGAAATGATTCACCAGCTGCTTAATTCTCAACTCAAGAGGATGCAGGTAGAGGTAGATATTTTTCGGGGTTCAGTTAGTTCGACTTGGATTAGTCAAGAAAACATCGATCGCCTTGTAGAAAGGGCAAAAGCTGTTGTTTATCAATAAAGGTAAAGGCTTTGATTTATCATAGGAATAAAAAGAATAATGATATGACTGAACTATTAGAACAAGCGATCGCCGAACTTAAAAAGCTGACAGATACACAACAGAATGAGGTGGCGATGATGATTTTAAAGCAAATCCAGTCTCATCCTCAAGATAAACTATCTTCCCTGTGGCAAAGAGTAGATGAATTGGGTACAGACGAAGAGCAACCTACTAGGTCAGAAATTAGCACAATGGTAAAAGAAGTGAGACATAGTAAAAATTAGGGATGAAAGTCTTACTAGATACGAATATTTGGATTTCTGGTTTACTTTGGGTAAGAATCAATAAAATTAATCAACAACAAAAATGACTAATAATTATCCTTTTGCTCAAGAACTGATTACCGATACTCAAGGTAATATTCGACAAGTCATTCTCAACTTTGAGGACTATCAACAGTTGTTAGAAGGATTAGAGGACGAGGCACTTTATCAGGCTATGAAAACAACTATCAACGAAACGCCTATGAGTCGAGAGGAAGTATTAAAAGCACTTGAAGAAGAATGAAAACGGAATATCTTCCCAGCTTCACCAAAGACCTCAAAAAACTTAAAAAAACATTTACTTATTCAGAAATTAAAAAACTAGTATTTCAAACCATTCCCGACTGTCAGAATGTTACCGAAATTAAAAGTCTCAAAAAAATTAAAGGACATGAAAACGCTTTCCGTATAAGAGTTGGTGATTATCGGATTGGTGTCTTTATTCAAAAGGAAACGGTAACTTTTTCAAGAGTGCTTCATCGCCGAGATGTTTACCGTTATTTTCCTTAAGTATGAGCGATTACGCCCCCCTAAAGATTATGACAAAGGAACTGCTTAATTTAACTATTCCTCACTCGTTACCATTACTAGAATCTCTTTGTTGGAATGTTGCCAATCCCTATAATCTTTCTTTAAAGGAAATGCTATCTATCTATGAGACTAGATGGAGGTTTAGGGGGGTACTTGGCAGAGCAACTAAAGCTGAGTTAAATTTTGTTCACCTACTGGCTCAAGCGTACAATCGCCCATCCCTACTACCAGAACAAATGGAAATAGACAAACAACAATTCTACCAGAAGGTTCGAGGAATTGTTAACAATCTCGATCCAGAGATTTTAATTGAATACCAAGCTTATTTTGGTGGTGGCACGATGTTAAGCTTGGAGCGAGATTGCTACCGTCTTAGTTACGACTTAGATTTTCTCTGCAATTTAGACTCTTTTAATCGGTTGAGACGGTGGGTTGATGAGGGGCGAGTCAAGGAGCTACTCAAGAGCGATCGCCTGAGTATTGGCGAAATAAAAAAGGATCTTTATAGCATCAGAATGCCTTTAATTTTAGATCGAGAATTACCGCCAATTAAATTAGAGTTCATTGCCGAAAATCGCTTTGAACTCAATCCTTGTGAGATTGGGGAATTAGGGCTTCCTTTGCTCAATCTAACCGATCGCTTTACTAGTAAACTACTTGCTAATGCCGATCGCTATCTGGATTCTTCTACTCACGCCAGGGATTTGATCGACCTGACAATACTACGCTTATCTAGACCAATTCCCCAGGAATCAATCTTGGCAGCAGAAGCCAACTATCGAGTAAGACAACCTTTAAGAGAAGCGATCGTCAATTTCCAAAACAAGCCAGAATGGAGAGCTAGTTGCTATGAGGCTTTAAGTGTTGACAATCCAGTTAGGATAATTGATGGTTTGGATGAGTTGGCAACAGATTTCGAGATGGAAGCGACTGAAAGAAGCTTTCGAGAAACTGACATTAGAAACCAATCAAGAAGAAGATCCCATGGTTTGAGCAGGGTGGCAAAATTCTCGTGTTAGACAAGACAAAACTAGATGCGATCGCTGCTCTAGATTCAAGTAATTATAATTTTACTTATTTATTGATTAAGACGACTCAATAGAATTCGCAGCCATTTTCGCTGATCTTTCAAAAGCATCTGCTGCTCTATTGCAAGATCGGTAAGTTGAATATTAATTCGTGATTGTAAAGTCGTTAATTCTTGATAACGTCGAAGTAGTCTTTCTACTTGCAACTGCTGTTGTCGTCTTTGTCGGGCAGCAATCAATTGACTCCGATTCAATCGCAAACGTTTAATGGTAAATACGCCTGTTGGCGTGAGTGCTGTCAATTGACCGTCTTCTTGCTCAACAAAATGCTGACTAGCGGATTCTTGGCGAGGGTTCCAAAGTATCGGGGCTATTTCTGTTCGGGGCCAGTAGTCTTGTTTGTATTGGTTACAGGCGATGCAAGCATAAACCAGATTCTCCAATGTATCTGAGCCTGCTTTGGTACGAGGCTGGAAATGATCGATCGTGAGCATCCCACCGACATCGATTTCGTTGACACCACAAAATTCGCAAGCACACTGAGCGCGTTGACGTACCTGTTCTCTAATTGATGCAGTCAGGCTCATGCAGATCGAGGAACAATAAGCTGTTGTTTAATTTCGGAGATCTCTTCACGCAACGACTTATTTTCTTGGGTAATCTGGTGGAGCCGCTGAACTCCGACGGTAAGCTGCTCGATCGCAATATCGACCTGATTTTGCAGTGCGACTAAATTTGGCAGAGGTAACTGAGCCGCTTCGAGCATTGACTTTTCCGCTGCATCTTTTTGGGCATACCAAGCCTCCAGTTGCTCTTTTTCCCGTGCGGTTAGCTGTTCACCAATCGTATCGAGATCGTGTAGTTGCATTCCAAGTTCATCACTGATCATAGAGACTTGTCCTCTTAAGATTGACTCTATTTTAACCCAATCCTTTACCACCCAGTTGATGTGGGAAGAAGATCCTATGGTTTGAGCAGGGTGACTTGAAGCTTCATTTGGGTGTAGCTCATAATTGTTTAAACAAATGCAGGCGATCGCAGATTACCTTCAAGGTAGCAAAATTCTCGTGTTAGACAAGACAAAACTAGATGCGATCGCTGCTCTAGATTCAAGTAATTATAATTTTACTTAATCCAGTTAGGGTAGCTTTTTTCGGTTTTGTAAGAATAATGTTTGAGACGAATGACATTACTGACTCGTCCCTTGCAGTTTTTTAGGAGATTTTGACCTGGAATGATATCCAGAATTTTTCTGGATATTATACTTATTTGGCATGACATCCATATAAAGTCGGGATATCATCGTCAAAAATATATACCGAAAGTTTCTGCATAATAGATAGTTATGCGGAAAGATTGGCCGAGTGTCGATCGTGAATCATCGGTCATGAATCAATAGTGATGGGTTAGAAATGATTGTTGCAGAGCTACCGTTCAAAGATTTTCTAGAACTTTTACGAAGAGGCGGGAGAGAGCAGGGATTTATATTCCTTGTAATTTTTGTAGCTCGTGAGGCAGATTGTCCGCAAATGTTTAGGCAAATTGAAAAAACTTGGTCATCATTACACGACTTGACTGGTTCGGAGATGTTGTTTTTAACAGTTGATGGAACTTCTTCCTCTCCGCCTCCCAAGAGAGGACAGTTTAGATCTTCTAATGGTGCTCGTGATGATATAGGATTTATCACCAAGTCAGGAGAAGGCTGTACGTATTCGCCAGAATGTAGGCTTTTACAACAGATTAATATCGCAAATAGATATAATAGTAGAAGAGAATTTATTAGCTCCAACACTAGACCTACACGTAGACATGGTGATTGGAAGGATGAGCAGACACTAGGGATTTCTCCTCTTCTTGAGGTTTTGGAGGAAGTACAAGAAGAAGATGTTCCATGCTTGTATTTTGAATCTCTTGTTAATAAACATCATTTTACTATACCTATAAAGTCTATTAATGATGCTCAGCTTTCAATTTATGAATTGCTAAAAGCGACTTTTAACAAGAGCAGACCGTTCATGCTTGAGATGCGAAAGACTGCTTTATCAAGAGAAGATTCATGGAATTCTATTCATAACTTAGAGTCATCTATAAAGTCGTTAAGAAATCAACCACAACCAGCTCTTCAAAGGCTTAGGCATACAAAATCTTGGTTAGAGAATTGGAGTGAATCTAATAAAGTACTCTATCCAGACGTGGCTGCTTTAGTTGATCGATGTTTGTCTGGTCAAGTAGGAATGAAAGAGATTTATTCTGGTATTTTTCATTTGAAAGAAATCCTTAACCCTGCTGCATTCTCTGAATTGAGATCGCATCTTAATAGAATAGTTGATCATAGCAGGCAATTAAAGGAAATAGCAGATGGAGTAGAGATTAAACAGGCAAATCAAGCGCTGATAGAAATTAGAGAAGAAAAGATGCAGGAACTTAAAGCCAAAGTTTCTGCATTAGATGATGTTCTAGTCAACTATTCTCTCCAGTCTGAGGATCTCATCAGAAAAGTGATTTCAGATCAGATACCTGCAACCAAACAACTAACTGAAGAACCACCTATACGTGTAATTTATGCTGAAAAATATTTCGAGAGTGTAGAAGGTGGTTATACTGGACGTTGTTCAAACGAGGGTTACAGTTGGAGGAAAAATCACTTGTTAAATAGTACATATGTTTTAAATTCCCTACGA
>NZ_PVWF01000018.1 GCF_003003995.1 Pleurocapsa sp. CCALA 161
TAATAATAATAGTGCTTTGTCAATTAATTAATGATTGGTGAGCAAGCTTGGAGTAATGAGTAATGAGTTTTTACCTACTACCTACTACCTACTACCTACTACCTACTACCTACTACCTACTACCTACTACTTAATCTCAACCCATCAATTAATATTTAACAAACTAATAGAGAGCTGCTGAAATAATATGCTATGCCAGATATAAATCCCCAATACCCCGATTCCTACAGTCAAGAAGACATTCAAGCAATTTTAAATCTGGCGATCGCCAATCATCATACCGATGAAGAATTGAGCCGACAACAGCTATGGGAAATTGCTGCCGAGTTAGACATCAGCAACAGCGTGATTCAAGCTGCCGAAAAAAGCTGGTTAGAACAAAAGACGATTGACCGTCAGCGTAGTGCATTTAATTTGGTTCGTCGCCAAAAATTTCAACAGAAATTAACTAAATATGCGATCGTCAATACTTTCTTGGCTTCCTTTAACTTTATTTTGGCTGGCACACTTTCTTGGTCACTGTATATCCTGCTATTTTGGGGATTGGGAGTTGCGTTGAGCGGGTGGAAAGCCTATCAATCGAGCGGCGAAGAATACGAACGAGCTTTTCAAAGATGGAGTTTTCAAAACGATGTTAAGCAAACCGTCGCTACTGTCTGGACAAAGGTTCAGCAAGTCTTGCAAGCTTGAACCAACAAACTATCAATCATTAAATAGTTGGAGATAGTTTGATTCAATCAGGATATTTTATTGATTATAGAGTGGAGCCGAGCAGAGTCGAACTGCTGTCCAAGCCAGCTATTCACTTGCCCATTCGTTCACAGGTTTAGCTCCTTTTACCCTTAGAGCGGGGGTCATCAATTATCCCTGATGGCAGGATTCTTTGATAAAATCTTTGCTTAATAACCTACCAAAGAAAATTATTAAGCGCATCCGTTGGGGTTTTGTCTTTAGTCCTTAACGGAGTCAAACTAGAGACGAGCAAATCTGAAAGAGTTTTTCTAGATTTAGGCAGCTACTGCCTGACGCTCAAATTTTACGATGTTGTTTGCATCTATATTTAGTTTGAGTCTGATTTACGAGATGGTACTCACTCTCGACCTGAATCACGGATTAGTTTTTACTAACCTGTCGAAACCTTTACGGCCCCATGTCTTTTTTAAAGCTCTTAGCTCTTAGCTCTTAGCTCTTAGCTTTTGAAGAGCGGAGTTAATAACTAATAACTATGCTTTGTTTTAATATTCTAGCTAACTTTGAATTAGATAGCTATAAAGTACCAAAGCTTAAACATTACAAAACATTGAGTTGTCTACTAGCTCATACTTTGACTGCAATATTCATTTTAAACTAGTAAATCATACCTAATCTAGATAGTTAAATCTTGAGGAAAAATATTTAGATTAGTGCGTTGCCCTATAAAACCGAACTCCCAACTTTAGTACTTTAGTATAATAAATCTTATGTTCCCCACTAATCGCCCTCGTCGCCTGCGTCAACATCCCCAACTACGTCGGATGGTGCAGGAAACTTTAGTTACGGCTAATGATTTGATCTATCCTCTATTCGCCGTGCCAGGAACATCTGTGGCTAATGAGGTTAGATCGATGCCTGGAGTTTATCAGCTTTCGGTAGATAAAATTGTGGAAGAAGCCAAAGAAGTATATGGTTTGGGTATTCCTGCGGTAATTTTATTTGGCATTCCTGAAGATAAAGATTTGGAGGCTACTGGCGCATGGCACGATTGCGGAATTGTACAACAGGCTGCCACTGCCATTAAGCAAGCTGTACCTGACTTACTAGTAATTGCCGATACCTGTCTTTGTGAATACACTACCCACGGACACTGTGGATATTTAGAAACAGGCGATCTAACAGGGAGAGTACTCAACGATCCAACTTTAGAATTACTCAAGAAAACTGCCGTAGCTCAAGCGCAAGCAGGGGCGGATATTATTGCTCCTTCAGGAATGATGGATGGTTTTGTCAAGGCAATCAGAGAAGGGTTAGATGCAGCTGGATTTGTCGATACTCCTATTCTTTCCTATGCTGCTAAGTATGCCTCGGCTTATTATGGCCCTTTTCGTGATGCAGCCGATTCTGCCCCTAGTTTTGGCGATCGCCGTACCTATCAAATGGACCCTGCTAATGGTACAGAAGCCCTTAAAGAGATAGAATTAGACATTGCCGAAGGCGCAGATATGCTGATGGTAAAACCCGCTTTGTCTTATATGGATATTATTTGGCGCGTCAAGGAAGCGACTAATTTACCCGTAGCTGCTTATAACGTTTCTGGGGAATATTCGATGGTGAAAGCTGCTGCTCTTAACGGCTGGATCGATGAGAAAAAGGTAACCTTAGAAACCTTAACTAGCTTTAAGCGAGCTGGGGCGGATCTGATTCTGACTTATCATGCCAAAGATGCAGTACGCTGGTTAGCTGAATAGGTTGTTTTGATGTTAAAAGTGCGATTAGGCTCCGCCTACGCTTCGCGATCGCGTCGAAAAATCTATTTTAATGACTGAACTATACAAAAACATTAAAATATCAAGGGCGATCGCCTTTTGCTTTAATGCTCTTAAAATCAATCTTGCAACCACAAAAATTGGACTGCTTTTTATTGCTAAATTCTCATAATTTGCAGCAGTAAATTCTAGTTCATCACAACTTTATCAGAAAACGTCGATTTCACTGAAACTTCATAGTCTTAAAAGTGAAGTACATACTAATTTGCTCTATAATCAAATAATTATCAGCTACAAACACTTCTGCCCTATGCGTAACAGAGTCTTTGTACTTAATAATTTAGTTAAATAGGCTTAACTTATCTTATCTGTTGCGCCGATAAATCGATACTAGTCTGACTAACAGCGCACTACGGTAAGACAAAAATTTGGATACATATTAATGCTGGCGATCGCTCTATTGAATCTCAATAGGCAAGCTTGCTCTGGAAATTTATTATCAGGATTACACCATGCAAGAATTCATAGTTTCTACTCTCGAAGACGAAAACGACGGCGATCATAATGCAGGAGATCTATCTTTAAGAGAGGCGATCGCCCTGGCTAATGAAAATGAAGGTGAAGATTCAATTACTTTTGACTCTAGCTTAAGTGGTGGCAGCATCGGCTTAACTCAAAGCGAACCTACCCCAAGGGGTGGCGAATTCAACCAAGACTTAGAGATTACTGATTCCTTAAATATTGTTGGTTTGGGTGCGCAAAACTTAACTATTGATGGGCTTAGTCGTGGCAATGGTATCTTTGAAATCACGGGAGAAAACACAAACGTCAACCTCGAAGGACTAACCATCGCCAATGGCAGTGACGCACGATTCTTTTTCAATGATGCAGGGGTAGGCGGAGCAATTAAATTCTCAGGGGATAATCTCACTGTAAAAGATTCTTTAATCACTAATAGTTTTGCAGATATTGGAGGTGCGATTTCTAGCTCAGGTCATGTCAATATCAATGGAAGTACAATCAGTAATAATAGTGGACCTGGTATTTCTGATCCAAGCGGAGCTATTGATGCCAGCTCGTTAGATGTCACCAATAGTACGATCAGCGATAATCGCGATCGTGGTATCTTGGCAGGCACACTGAATATTACTAACAGTACTGTTAGCGATAATAATACGAATAATACTAGCAACGGCAGCTCGGGTTTTGCTACTGAAATTCTTACCAAAGGCGGAACGGCAAATGTTACTAGTAGTATCGTTACGGGAAACAGCCAGGATCAGAACAGTGGTGATAAATTCACGGACTTGGGTGGAGAATTTATCAGTGGTGGAAATAATTTAATTGCTGAGAGTGATTGATGGTTCTAGCAGTTTTGTCAACGGTGAAAACGGCGATATAGTTGGCACTACTGACAACCCCATCGATCCACAACTAGGAGAATTACAAAATAATGGTGGTGCTACTCTAACTAAAGAATTACTGGCAGGAAGTCCCGCGATTGATACAGGTAGTAATCCTGATGGTTTAGCTACCGAGCAACGAGGAGAAGGCTTTAACCGTACTGTCGGGGATGGTACTGATATCGGTGCTTTCGAAGTTCAAACAATTCATGGTGGTGGAGGAACAATTCCTGATGAACTTGTTGTTTCTACTCTAGAAGATGAGAATGATGGTGATTTTGGTGCAGGAGATCTCTCTTTAAGGGAGGCAATCGCCCTGGCTAATCAACAAGAAGGTGTAGATGCGATTAGCTTCGATTCTAATTTAAGTGGTGGCACAATTGCTTTTGCCGAATCTCAAGAGCGCAATCTAGCGATTAATGATTCGGTTTCAATTAACGGTTTGGGTCAAGATAACTTAACTTTAGATGGTGGCTTTATTTTTAATGTTGCTAATGCCGAGGCTGATGTTGCCATTGATGGCTTAAATCTCACTGGCAGTAAAATTGACAGCTTTGGTAATTTAACCCTAACTAACAGCACTTTGAGTCAAACCCTGGATATTGCTGGTTTTTCGGACAATAGTGCGATTATTAGCCGAGGCACGACAATTATCAGCGACTCGACGATTAGAGATAATAGTGGCGGAAGTAATGTCGGAATTGTAGTTGAATCAGGAACAACCAATATTGAACGTAGTACAGTTGCCAATAATGAAGCTAATTATGCTAACTCAGGAATTACTGTCCGTAGTGATGCTACCGTAAATCTCAGTAATAGTACTGTTGCTAATAACCAAGGCAGATCTCGTGGCGGGATTGATAATGATGGCACACTTAATGTCACCAACAGTACCATAGCTAATAATAATGGCGGTTTAAATGCAGGGGGCATTCTAAACTCTGGTAGTGCAAATATAACTAGTAGCATTGTGGCGAATAACAATCTTACTAGTACTCCGATTGGAGATATTTCAGGTGAAGGAGAGTTTGTTAGTGGAGGAAACAACTTAATTGGTAATGGTGATGATGCAGAAGGTTTCACAGATACCGATCTTGTGGGTACTATTGATAATCGTCTCGATCCGCAACTAGGTGAATTACAAGATAATGGTGGTGCAACTCCAACTAAAGAACTACTAGCAGGAAGCCCCGCGATTAATACTGGTAGTAATCCTAATGGTTTAACTACTGATCAGCGTGGAGAAGGCTTTGACCGTACTGTCGGGGATGGTACTGATATCGGTGCTTTTGAAGTTCAAACAACTCATGGTGGCGGAGGAACAATTCCTGATGAACTTGTTGTTTCTACCCTAGAAGATGAAAATGATGGTGATTTTGGTGCAGGAGATCTCTCTTTAAGGGAGGCGATCGCCCTGGCTAATCAACAAGAAGGTGTAGATGCGATTAGCTTCGATTCTAATTTAAGTGGTGGCACAATTACTCTATCTTCGGGTGAATTACTAATTGATAAAAGTCTAAACATCGAAGGCTTGGGGGCTGAGAATCTCACAATTGATGCCAATGATGCTAGTCGAGTTTTCAAAATCAATGATGGTGATGCAAACAGCCAAATTGATGTAGGTATCAATGGATTAAAAATTACTGGCGGTAATGTCCAAAATCCTAATTTGGAGATTCCAGATGAAAGTAGAGGAGGAGGAATCCTTAATCAAGAAAGCTTAACTCTTGCCGATACTAACCTCACAGGCAATAAAGCCGTTGAAGGAGGAGGAATTTACAATCTGGAAGCTAGGGCTGAGATTATCGATAGCAATGTTAATGGTAATTCTGGGAGTGGAATCTATAATTCCCGATCTACGGTCAATATTAGCAGCAGCAGCATTAATGAGAATGATACAGGAGGCTTGAACGATCTATCGACTGGTATAAATTCTGATTCCTCAACAGTCAATATTGTTGATAGCACTGTTTCTTATAATTCATCATCGTTTGCCGGCAGTGGCGGAATAGGCATCGTCAACTCAACGATGAATATTAAAAACAGCTCTGTTAATAATAACAGTACATCAGTATTCGGTGAAGCGGGAGGAATTGATTCCGATAGTAATTCAACTCTACGTATTAATAACAGCAATATCAGCAACAACTTTGGTGATCCTGGTAGTGAATTTGATCCAAAGGCAAGAAGAGCAGAAGCTAGTGGCTTAAAAACATCAGGCACAACTATTATTACGAACAGTACTATCAGCAATAATACAGGGGTAGGCGATGGAGTGCTTAACTCTGGAAATTTAGATGTTAATAATACGACTGTTAGTGGTAATGCGGGTAGTGGAATAAGGACTGGTCAAGGTAGTGGAACTTCGACTATTAGCAACAGTACTGTTGCTAATAATGATGTAGGTGTTAGGTCTATTGATGCAGATAGCGTGACAATTGTCAGTAGTATTGTGGCTGATAACAATGACACCGACTTGAATACACAGCAGGGAAATCCAGTTATTACTAGCGGTGGCAATAACTTAATTGGCGATCGCGGTAATGTAGAAACATTTGTTGACGGAGAAAACGGTGATCTAGTTGGCACATCTGAAAGCCATATTGATCCTCAACTGGGAGAATTACAAGATAATGGCGGTGCAACTCCTACCCAAGAACTTTTAGATGGCAGCCCTGCTATTGACACTGGGAGTAATCCTAATAATCTCACTACTGATCAACGGGGTGATGGCTTTAATCGCACGGTAGGTGAAGGAACTGATATCGGTGCTTTTGAAGTTCAAACAACTCATGGTGGCGGAGGAACAATTCCTGATGAACTTGTTGTTTCTACCCTAGAAGATGAAAATGATGGTGATTTTGGTGCAGGAGATCTCTCTTTAAGGGAGGCGATCGCCCTTTCTAATCAAAGCGAAGGCGAGGACACAATTACTTTTGACTCTAGCTTAAGTGGTGGCGCGATCGACCTAACCGAAACTGAACCTAATGGCAGAGGAGGTGAGTTTAACCAAGACTTAGATATTACTGATTCGGTCAATATTATTGGCTTGGGTGCAAATAACCTAACTATTGATGGGCTTAGTGGTGGTAACGGTATCTTCAAGATCACAGGAGAGAACACCAATGTCAATCTCGAAGGATTAACTATCGCTAATGGCGATTACACAAGACTTTTTCTCAATGATCCCCTACCAGGTGGTGCAATTGATTTCGAGGGGGATAATCTGACTGTGAAAGATTCTGTAATCGTTGGCAGTGATAGTACTTTTGGTGGAGCGATTAACAACTCAGGCAACGCTACTATAATTAATAGCACTATTACCGACAGTTCAGGTGTTGATGATTCCTTTACAGGTGGTGCGATTTACAATACAGGAACATTAGATATATCTAACAGCACTATTAGCAATAATCGTAGTCGTGGTGTTGCTAACGGAGGCACATTAGAAGTCAATAACAGTACTATCAGTGATAATTCTGGGGGTGGCGTTTTTAACAGCAATAGTGCCACTGTCACCAGTTCGATAATTGCCAATAATACTAGCTCTGATGTAATCTTTACGACTGTTACTCCTGGCACAAATACTGATGATGATGTGACAGGCACAAAGGCTTTTACCAGTGGCGGTAATAATTTAATTGGCGTAGTCGATGGGTTTGGATCTTCTGCTTTTGATTCTCCTAGCACAGCAGGCTTTGTTAATGGTGAAAACGACGATCTAGTTGGCACTAGTGATAATCCCCTTGACCCAAAACTGGGAGAACTGCAAGATAATGGTGGTCTAACTCTGACCCAAGAATTACTAGAAGGAAGTCCTGGAATTGATGCTGGCAGCAATCCCAATGACCTAGCTACGGATCAACGGGGGGAAGGGTTTGAACGCACTGTAAGCAATGGTACTGATATCGGTGCTTTTGAAGTTCAAAATATCGATGGTAATCCTGGCGGTGGCAATCTTCATCCAGGTGCGATGCCAACTTTTGGAGATGATACTTTGATTGGTACTCTCTGTAACGATCTGCTTGAGGGTCTAGAAGGCAATGATATCTTGAGTGGTGGCAACGGTAACGATACTTTTGTCATATCTTTAAATACAGGAACAGATACAATTGCCGATTTTAGTTATGGTCATGATTTGATTGGCTTATCTTCTGAAATAAGTTTTGCTGACTTATCTTTTTCTGGTAACAATATTATTTGGAATAGTGAAACTATAGCAACTCTCAATGGATTTGATACCGCTAATCTCACCGAGAGTAATTTTGTTGATGTTTAGTCGATGACCAGACTATTTTCTGCTTTCTCTGAATCAGTTGCAGTTTAAATTTTTGGTTACGGGCGATCGCCTTAAAAAGCGATCGCATTTCTATTTAATGCCATTAAAAAGTTATCACCTCAGTAAATATACGGGATTCTATTCGCCAGAAAACAGGGGATAAATACTGTTTGCAAAACAATCAAGCTTGATTACATTGGAAGTTAAATATATTTCAATGATCGAGTAATTCCCATGGTTCAACCTTCAGCATCTGAGCAGTATTTGCTCGAATTAATTAATCGAGCCCGTCTTAATCCCCAGTCAGAAGCAGATTTATTTGGCATAAATTTAAATGTTGGATTAGCTGATAACACTATTTCTAGTAATTCTAAGCAGCCACTAGCTTTTAATTTATTGTTAATTGATGCAGCGCGATCGCACAGTCAATGGATGCTAGATACAGATACTTTTAGTCATACTGGCATCAACGCCACTAATTCTCAACAACGTATGACCAATGCTGGCTATCAATTTACTGGTAGCTGGGCTGCTGGAGAAAATATTGCGTTCAAAGGTACGAGTGCAACGATCAACCTTAGCAACTTCACTGCCGATATACACCGAAACCTATTTTTAAGTTCTGGTCATCGCACTAATATTTTAAAAGCAGATTTTAAAGAAATTGGCTTAGGTAATCTTACTGGAGATTATAAGGGTTACAATGCTTTGATGGTTACTCAAAACTTTGCCAAATCTGGCTCAAATGTCTTCCTGACAGGTGTAGCCTATAATGACTTAGTTTTAGAAGATGAATTTTATAATATCGGCGAAGGTTTAGCAGGAATTAAAATAACCGCAGTTCGTCAGTCCGACAATACATCATATACTACGGTAAGTATGTCGGCGGGTGGCTATCAAATGGCATTACCAGTAGGGACTTATAATGTCAGCTTTTCTGGAAATAATCAAACTCTAGGTAAGTCTACTCAAATTACTATTGGTTCAGAAAATATTAAATTAGACTTAAATACTGATAATATTCTTAATCTTTTCTATGGTGGTGATGGTAATGATTCTTTATCTGGTGGCATAGAAAACGATACGCTCATTGGGGGATTTGGCAAAGATACTTTAATAGGAAATGCGGGTAATGACTCTTTAGATGGCGGAGCAGATATTGATCTTTTTGATGGCGGTGATGGCGATGATACCTTAAATGGTGGTGATGGCAATGACAGACTCTATGGTAAAGCTGGCAATGATTTACTAATTGGCGGAAATGGCAATGACTATTTTAGTGGTCTTGATGGAGCGGATATTATTTATGGCGATCAAGGCAATGATACTTTAAACGGCGGCAATGGTAATGACAAACTTGATGGTGGCATAGGAAACGATACCCTCATTGGCGGATCTGGCAAAGACACCTTAATAGGAAACGCGGGTAATGACTCTTTAGACGGCGGAGTTGATATTGATGTTCTTGATGGCGGTGATGGCGATGATACCTTAAATGGCGGTGATGGCGATGACAAGCTCTATGGAAAAGTTGGCAATGATTTACTAATTGGCGGAAATGGTCATGACTATTTTAGTGGTCTTGATGGAGCGGATACTATCTATGGCGGTGAGGGCAATGACACTTTAAACGGCGGGAATGGTAATGACAAACTTGATGGTGGAAATGGTAATAACATCATGATTGGTGGTGCTGGTGCGGATATTTTTGCGATCGCATCAGGTCAAGGCACAATTGTTATTAATGACTTTGTTAATGGAGTTGATTTCTTGGGTTTGACAGGTTCTTTAGCTTTCAATGACTTAAGTATTATTGATAATGCTACTGGAACAGGCACGATCATTTACGATCTGAGTAATAGTAATGCTGTTTTGGCGAGTATTGTTAACGTTAGTGCTGTTGCTTTTACACAAGAAGACTTTACTATTGCCTAGAATGTTAAACTTAACATTCTCGTCTGGGGCGAACAAGCCGTTCGTCCCTAAAATCCCTAATTAGCAGCAGTAAGATATTAAGTAATACAAAATAATGCTGTTAGCCAAAGCAAAACTTTAGAAAATATTATGATTTACCGTTGCCACAATCCTAATTGAGACACTAACGTTAACAAGGACAGTTAGGAATTTCAAACATGGGAACTATCATCAGCACCGTCAATATGAAAGGTGGGGTAGGTAAAACTACTCTGACTGTTAATCTGGCTACTTGTTTAGCACAAAGACATAACAAGCGAGTATTGGTTTTAGATTTAGATTCACAAATCAGCGCCACCTTAAGCTTGCTTTCGCCCCATGATTTTGCCAAGTTACGCAAGAAAAAGCATACCTTAAGCTATTTGCTAGAAAATGCGATCGATCCCAATCCTTGGAGTAAATTAAATGTCGATGACATCATCGTCCCTCAGATTTGTGGGATTCACGGCTTAGAATTGCTGCCAGGAGACATTGAACTTTATGATGAGTATCAAGTTTCACAAATGCTCCATCAACAGGCGATCGCTAAAGATGAACAAGAGTTTCAAAAGGTTTGGGACGATTTTGAACGGGTTTTAATTCGACAAATTCTTGATCCAGTAGTTGACTATTATGATTTTATTATTCTTGATTGCGCTCCTGGTTATAATTTATTGACTCGGAGTGGAATTGCTGCCAGCGATTTTTATTTACTGCCTGCTCGACCAGAACCTCTATCTTTAGTGGGTATGCAGCTATTAGAAAGAAGAATTGCTAAACTGAAAGAAAGTCATAAAAATACCCACCCTGTCAAGGTTCAACTTTTGGGAATTGTTTTTATTCTTTCGGCTGGGGGGTTAATGGGCAGGTATTATAAACAGGTGATGAAACGGGTTGAAGACGACTTTCTACCCGAACAACTGTTTAATCAATCAATTCCGATGGATGTCAACGTGGCTAAAGCAGTTGATTTATTTACGCCTGTTTCTGTAGCTATGCCCAACTCAGGAGGGTCAAAAGCATTTATGAAATTAAGTGATGAATTGTTGGCTAAAACGACAGTTAAACAAGAGTTAGCTGCTGTAACTTGATGTTTTGAAAGATATTTATTGGCTTTCTCAAATTCAATATGCAGAACAAGCGTTGGTTGGGAATAAACTATTTATTCTCAGCCAATTACTTCAAGATGGATATCCGATCGTACCTGGGTTTGTTTTAGGGAACAATCTATGGCGCAAGTTTTTACAACTGATTGATGCGTCTTTGTTGACTACAAACGATCAAGATTATCGTAGTAGACAAGCTTTCGCGAGAAATAGTCGGCAGATTATTCAGCAGACTACCATACCGCAAATATGGCAAACAGAAATATTTCAGGCGGCACAACAGTTAAATTCTCCTGGTTTAATTCTGCAACCCTTCGTCACTACTCCCGATCACCACAAGATTAGAGAAAATACATTATGGCGATCGCATACCTGTAACTGTAATGGTGAAGCTTTAAATACAGCACTCAAATCAGTTTGGTCAGAGTTATTTAGTGCCAGCAGTCTAATTTATTGGCAGAAATTAGGCTTAAGCTACGATCTGATCGATTTAGCCGTATTAGTCAGACCTATTAAAAGTGCTTATGCTTCAGGGACTGTGGAAATTAGCGATGATTTTATTGAAATAAAAGCCAATTGGGGTTTAGAGTATAGCCTCCTGCAAGGAGATACTGAAGCAGATGAATATTATCTAGACCGCGATCTCAAGCAAATCATTTCTCAACACTTAGGACAAAAAAATTACGCCTATCGGGCAAAAAATGTTAGTCTATCTGCACCGCTTGATGAATGCTTAGAAGCATATCTCCCTGCCGATCATCTGGCTGCAACCTATGTCCTCGATCCTAAAGCGATCGCTCAATTAATTGAGCTTACTCAAAATATACTCGAACAACAGTCTGAGATCAAATATATCGTTTGGAATGCCTTTAACTCATCATTAAATGCAAATGCGCCACTTCATTTTTACTGTACTCAGTTGAGCGATCTCTTAATTTCCCATAGCGCTATAGCTGATAAGATCGTGCAGAATCTTTCTTTACCTAAGATAGCGCCTTTACTTTCTGGGATGGCAGTATCCCCTGGTACTATTCAAGCAGAGATAGCTGTTATTCCGGATCTAATTCATCTTCCACCAATTGCTCCTGGTTCGATTTTAGTAACCAAAGTAATCGATCCTCAACACGTCAGTTTAATCAAACAGGTCAAAGGAATTATTACTGAGATTGGCGGGAGAAATAGCCATGCTGCCATAGTTGCAAGGGAACTTGGTATTCCAGCGATCGCCAATGCCTCTAATGCTAGTAAAATCCTGCATCATGGCGATCGCATCTTACTCAATGGGGATGATGGTCGGGTTTATCCTGCTACGGATGATTACCAAGTCAGTTCTCCTGCGTTAAAAGGCATACTGTCTCCCACCTATCCCATTGCGACGAAACTAATGGTAAATCTTGCTCAACCAGAGAGTATTGCTGGTGCATCAAAACTGCCGATCGATGGGGTGGGATTATTACGTTCAGAGTTGATGATGACAGATTTATTCTCTTCTCAGGTTTTAGCCCAGTGGCAGGAATCTTTCCAAAGGCAGTTGGTGTCAACTTTATGTAACTATTTGCGCCAGTTTGCTGTGGCATTTTTTCCTCGTCCTGTCTTCTATCGCTCTCTAGATTTATCTGGTCAAAACTCACTTAATCCAGTTTTGGGCGATCGCGGAGTCTATAGATATATCAGCGATCCTACTTTATTCGATCTGGAGTTGGAAGCGTTACAAACCATTGCCGCAGAAGGTCATCACAATATCAATTTAATTTTGCCTTTTGTACGTAGCGTTGACGAATTTAAGTTTTGTTATCATCGTTTAGAAAACATTGGCTTAACTATTCAAGATTCCTTTCAAGTCTGGATTATGGCGGAAGTCCCTTCTGTTATTATGTTGCTGCCTGAATATATTCGCGCTGGAGTTCAGGGGATTGCCATTGGCACTAACGATTTAACTCAATTACTTTTAGGTGTTGATCGAGAACGAAACCAGTTTAGCGATCGCGGTTTAAATGCTAATCATCCAGCTATGCATAAAGCGATCGCCCAATTGATTAAAACTGCTCATGATTACGATCTCGAATGCTGTATTTGTGGTCAAGCACCAGTAGAACACCCCGATTTAATCGATAAGCTAGTTCAGTGGGGAATTGATATCATTTCCGTCGAACCCGATGCTATTGCTCAAACTTATAAAGCGATCGCTCGTGCGGAAAAGCGCATGATTCTAGATGAACGACGCAATTAATAATTAATTATCAATTACAAATTACAGTGGATTTGAGTTACTTGATGACGATAGCGGAACATATCTTTGAGTCGTAAATCGACCCACCAGCCTAAAAGTAACTCGGTGAAAAAGCCACCAGGAATTTCATAGGCGATCGCATCTATTAATCTAGTCTGGTTGCCTTCTGGGGCAAATTCGTGGCGGTGTATCCAAGATTCCATTGGGCCATCTGTTTGTTCGTCTACAAAAAGGCGATTTGGTATACATTCGATATGAGTTGCTACCCAGCGTATGGGAATACCCGCCAAGGAGAGTCGAAACTCGCTAATTGCCCCGACTTCTAAACCTCCTTCACGGCGGATAACCTTTACTGGTTGCCAAGGAGGAGTCAACAAATTGAGAATATCAGGACGTTCATAAAACTGCCAAACTGTTTCTATCGGTGCATCGATTACGCTGGTATATCTAAAATTGAGCATTAAAATTTAAATAGCTCTAAGCTCTAGGCTGTAAGCTATAAGCTAGGGTTGAACTGTTAGATCGGTGAATTTATCAATACTAATTCGGATTAGACTTATAAATAATAAAATATGGAAACCATTAAGGTTCGTACTTCTAATAATTTTAAAAGACTCCAGGCACGGTTACGAGGGCAGATGGGAAAAGCGATCGGCGATTATCAAATGATCGAGAATGGCGATCGCATCATGGTCTGTCTATCTGGCGGAAAGGATTCTTACACGATGCTAGATTTGCTCTTGAGCTTGCAGCGTAAAGCACCTGTAAGCTTCGATTTATTGGCAGTTAATTTAGATCAGAAGCAACCTGGATTTCCTCAACATGTCTTACCAGAGTATCTTGAGGCTTTAGACGTTCCCTATCGCATTGTTGAACAGGATACCTACAGTACAGTTACCAGAATTGTTCCAGCAGGAAAAACCATGTGCGGTTTATGCTCTCGTTTGCGTCGAGGTGTTCTTTATCGGGTTGCAGCAGAAGAGGGTATTAATAAGATTGCCTTAGGACATCATCGTGATGATATTATCGAGACTTTATTTCTCAATATGTTTTATGGCGGAAAGCTGAAAGCCATGCCACCCAAGCTGTTGAGTGACGATAGTAGCAATATTGTCATTCGCCCCCTAGCCTACTGTAGTGAGGCAGAAATTCAAAAATATGCCAGCGCTAGAAACTTTCCGATTATTCCCTGTAATTTATGCGGTAGTCAGGAAAATCTCCAGCGATTACAAATTAAGCAAATGCTGCAAACTTGGGAAAGAGAATCGCCTGGAAGAATTAATAGTTTATTTAATAGTCTGCAAAATGTTACTCCTTCTCACCTGGCAGATACAGAGTTATTCGATTTTGCTGGATTAGGCAAAACAAACAGCGATTGATTGTGAGAATTTCTGGTAAATACAGTTTTGGTAAAGAATCCTTGGTTAGCGCGTCAGATTTGCTCAACAGTTAAAACTTTACTTCTATCAAAAGAAAGTTTTTCTGCCTACGGAAGCTTGATAGAATGTTGCCTAATAGTTTGATGATTTTAAATCAGGGAGTAAGGCTTGTGTTAGACCAGAAAGCAAAAAAAACAATGCTGCGGAAAATTCCTCATGGACTCTACATTTGTGGTGTCAAGGAAGGAGAGGAAATGAATGGTTTTACAGTTAGCTGGTTAATGCAATCATCTTTTGAACCCCCTTTGGTAGTTAACTGCGTCAAAAAAGGCACTATTTCCCATGAAATGATTAGCAATACTCAGGTTTTTGCGATTAGTTTTCTTGAATCAACACAAAAAGATTTAGCAGCATCTTTCTTTAAACCTAAAACTCGCGTGGGCAATAAATTTGAGAACGTCGAATTTTATGAAGGAGAAGCAACAGGCTGTCCGATTATCCAGGACTCACTGGGATATATTGAATGTAAGGTAGTTGGTACAGTAGAAGAAGGCGACCACACAGTTTATGTTGGGGAAGTAATTGCCTCGGGAATTCATCGTGAAGGGGAGCAGCTATTATTATCTAGTACTGGCTGGGAATACGGTGGCTAACTCGATCTGTTAAATTTTATTTAGACTAAGTAAAGCCCTATGCTCAGGGCTATTTTTAACAGTCAGTATTTATAGTAAAGATGGGTGTAAATAGAGTAACCATTTGATTTAATTTGAAACCCCTGCGATATCTGACTCGCTACTTGTTACTTGTTACTTGTTACTTGTTACTCGCTACTTACAACAAAGCATTACTAGTTCTTTGCCGATCCTTGCGTGCCAAGCTGAATTAACTCAATTTTATAACCATCAGGATCTTCGACAAAAGCAATAACGGTGCTACCATGCTTCATCGGCCCAGGCTCACGACTCACTTTTCCCCCTTGAGCTTTAATGCGATCGCAAGTACCATAAATATCATCAACACCCAAGGCAATATGACCATAGCCTTTACCCAAGTCGTATTCTGACACGCCCCAATTGTAGGTAAGCTCAATAACCGTGTTGTCTTTCTCCGCTCCATAGCCCACAAATGCTAGGGTAAACTCGCCCCCAGGGTAATCTTTACGCCGTAAAAGTTCCATCCCCAAAAGATCGCAATAGAAAGCAATAGATCGATCTAAATCTCCTACTCGCAACATAGTATGTAGCATTTTCATGTTTATTTTCTCCTTGTTCAATAATCCTTAAGTAATATTTAGACTAGCGAATAACCCTAGAGATTTCTGGGAGGAAAGAAAATTTACAGAGGAATTAATTCAGGAAAATTAAGCAATAGTTGTTCACCATCAAGTTCATCTCCTAACCTAGCGGGAGAAAAATGGATTTGAATTGCCCGCAGCTTTTCTTGGTAGTGCAAATTAATTAAAGCTTTGAGACCATATTCTAATGCTTCAACGTCTGCGAGATTGTTTTCTAAATCTGGCGATTCTCCTTCAAAAGCAACAATTAGCATAATTACTAAATTACGAGTTACAGGTAAAGATAGAGGCTCATCATCAGTAACAGATTCAGCAGTATCTATGCCGCTTAAATACCTTTGAGCAGAATCAGTAAAAAGTTCGTTAACATAATCTCCTGCTTCTCCTTCATCCCAAAAAACATCCCCTTCATTCCCTACCGATTGCCAATATTCGCTCATCTGGAGTAGCTCTTGAACTAGGGAAACTAAACCCTCCCCCAGCACAGCTAAATCTCCGTCAGCTTCTACTGATTCTCTAGCAACACGATTGAGAGTACCAAGCAGAGGAGCAATTTCTGAACCTGCCATGTGGATAAAGATGCGGGATACCACAAAGCGAGTTTTACCACTAAACTGGGAAATGCGATCGCGCCAAGAAGTCATAATGCTTATACTAAAGAATACTTAATTAAACTACCATTTTTATGGTGGCAAGCTAGATTATCGTTAAAATTGGGGCGAATTGTTAGCTCCTAATTTGCTCGCATAGTCATGAAAATTTTATTTTTACATCCCAACTTTCCTGCTCAATTTCGCCACCTAGCTACAGTTTTGGGTAAAGACCCTCAAAATACAGTAGTTTACGCCACGAATCGCCTTGAAGGGAGTATTCCAGGGGTTAATAAGGTGGTATATGAAAAGTCTCGCGCTGCTCGTCCTGAGACTCATCATTACGTTAGACCGTTAGAAAATGCTGTTTTAGAAGCTCAAGGGGTCTATCGAGTCGCCCAGAAGTTGAAAGACCAGGGTTTTTATCCCGATGTAGTTTATGGTCATTCGGGATGGGGACCAACTTTGTTTATGAAAGATATTTTTCCCCAAGCAACTCTACTTTGCTATTTTGAATGGTATTACAATGCTTATGGGTCGGATGCCAACTTTGACCCCAGTGATCCCATTAATGCAGATGATGAAGCCCGAATTCGCACGAAAAATGCGCCAATATTACTAGATTTGGTTAGTTGCGACCGTGGTTTATCCCCTACTGCTTGGCAGCGATCGCAATTTCCCCCAGAATTTCAAAGTAAGATTAAAGTCCACCATGACGGCATTGATACTAGCTATTTTCGACCAATGCCAGAAGCCAAACTAAATCTGGCGCGAATTAATCTCGACCTCACCGCAGCTGAGGAAATTGTCACCTATGTCGCACGAGGTATGGAACCTTATCGAGGCTTCCCTCAGTTAATTGAAGCTATTTATCTCCTGCAACAACAACGACCCCAGTGTCACTTTGTCATTGTCGGTAAAAATCGCGTGGCTTATGGTAAAACTTTGCCTGATGGTAAAACCTATAAAGATGTCATGCTAGAAAAATTTCCTGTGGATCTGAGTCGAGTCCACTTTACCGATCTATTGCCTTATGACGAATATCTCCAAGTACTACAAGCTTCCTCAGCGCATATTTACCTAACTCGTCCTTTTGTTCTGTCTTGGTCAATGCTTGAAGCCTTATCTACAGGCTGTGTAATTGTTGCTTCTGATACTGCCCCTGTAACAGAGGTGATTGAGGATAATGTTAACGGTTTACTAGTAGATTTCTTCTCTCCTCAACAAACATGCGATCGTGTCATTGAAGCTTTAGAGCATCCCGAACAGATGGCAATAATCCGCACTCAAGCTAGAAAAACTATTTTGGAAAAATATGACTTAGTTAAGTTACTTCCTCAACACTTACAATGGGTTCAAGATTTAGTTTAAGCTAAGTTATCAAGAATTAAATGAGTGAGCGCTAATGAAGAATAGAGCCAAGGCAAAATTGAGAAAGCTTGAATTATGGTTTGAAAACTTAATTTGGAATTTCCGCTTCTTCATCTTAATTCCCGTTATCTTTAGTTTACTCAGTGCCTTACGCCTAATTTTTATTGGCACAATGGATATTGGGGCAGGATTATCTATAGCTTTAGATTATCAAGATCCTGAAGGGAGCAAGACAATTCAAACAGTTGCTTTTATTATCGGTGGAGTAGACTATTACTTAATTGGTATTGTCCTTTTGATTTTTGCATTTGGGATCTATGAATTATTTATTTCAGAAATAGAAATTAAGCATCAAGATGATTCAAGCATTCTCCAAAGTAACAGTTTAGAGGAATTAAAAGGTAAGCTAGTTAATGTGATTGTAGTGGCGTTGATTGTTAGTTTATTTAAACAAATGCTAAGTATTGAAATTGGCAAACTTAGCGATATAATTTATATTGCTTTAGCAATTTTATTAATTTCTATTAGTCAATATTTATTACACTTGAGCCATACAAAATCTATCATACATACACCAAAGAGCGATCGCCTCACTACTCACGAGTAATAGTAAATCCGTTTCGTATAGGTTACTTGAAAAAATGAGTAACAAGTAATAAGTAACGAGTAATAAGTAATAAGTATTAGTTATTCTGATCTTATCACCAAATTTTTACGCACACATTAAACATTATTTTTGCCAAGCGGATTTGGTACAAACTAAACTTTGAAGAAGGACAAAAAAAGGGATCAAAAGGTTGCCCAATTGTTCCCCATGCATTGCTCTAACTCTCACCTAATCAGCCAGACAAGTTTTACTGTTTCATCTTATTTTCTAGTAGTATTTAGTAGTTAATTGACTACTCTTCTTCTATTACTTGACGAATACGTTGTTCCAACCGATCTAAATCCAAACCACCTTCATCACGATTGATTCGGCGCACAGTACCATTAATTTGACTTAAATCACTAAGTAAATCCCGCAAGATTTCTTGCTGTTGTCGAGATTGAGTAATTTCTTTTGGTTCTTGAACAATATCCCGCACAATAGTTGATTCAGAACGAGATGCTACTATTGGTGACTGTTCACCTTCTAAATGCACAAAGGTACGCCTTCCCGAACCTCTTTCTTCTTCAATTGGTACTAAAGCAGTAACGCGATCGCTACGCACATATTTACCAAACCCCAGGGGAACTAGTACCGCTGACTGTATTTTCATAAAATATTTCTAAGTTGCAGATATATACTCATTTATTGTGCTGCATTGATATTATTATAAAAAACTTGAACAGCATGTCATATATAGTTTTCACCTATTTTAGATAGTGATTTCTTCTCTGTCATCAACTTAAGTTTTCTGCTAGTTTTTTAGATGACTATTATGAGAATAAATCTTTAGATAGAAGCGATCGCCTTACTAATTAACTTAAGTTCTATTAAAGTTATTAACAAATATTTTTGATGACCTATATCGAAACTTCTTCAACTATTGCAGGAATTAGCAAGTCAGCTATTAGTGATTACTTTGTGACAGTCAATCAAGCAGAATTTGCTAAGACAGCATCTTTATTTGCTGAAAATGGCACATTACTCCCACCTTTTGAAAAACCAATTATAGGCAGGGCAAACATAGCAGCTTATTTAAGTAAAGAAGCTAAGGGGATGAAACTATTACCCCAGCAGGGAGTCTGTGAAGCTGAAACAGATTGGTTGAAATACAAAGTACTAGGTAAAGTTAAAACCTCTTTGTTTAATATTAATGTTGCCTGGCACTTTATTCTTGGTCAAGAAGAGCAAATTGATACAGTTCAAATAAAGCTACTAGCTTCTCCTCAAGAATTACTGAGTTTGCAGTCAAAATAGACAATGTTTACTGACAACTGATTACTATTTGTGAATCATTATTCATTGCTCATATCTATCAATAGTCGAAGATCGATTTGGATGCTTATCTATCTTGTTATAGTTTCCTGTCATTTCAAACACCAATAAGTTAGTAACTAACGAGCTTAAACAACAAAAAGCTAGAAAAATAAACTTGGAGATCATAAAATCGCATGGCTATAGACACTTCTGGGCAGAATATCTCTGCTGCACTCAGCTCTTACGGTAATCTTTCAACAGATGATAAATTAGCCTTTCTTTGGTATGTGTATACCAAAATGGGAACATCGGTTACGCCAGCAGCGCCTGGCGCAGCAGCAGATGAAATTGTAGAGGGATTATTTAATCAAGTAAAAGAGCTATCTCATGAGGAACAGTTAGACATACAACGTAAAATTATCGAATCACAAGACAGCCTCATTTCTCGCGAGTATGGTGCTTTTAGTGAAAACAGTAAACTATATTTTTGGTATCGTTTAGCCCAAGGAATGGAAGCAGGAACAATTATTCCTATGCCTGATAATTATGAGCCTAGCGGGAGTGTAACAGAGCTATTATCTCAAGTTGAAAGTATGGAATTTGAGCAGCAAATCACTTTGTTGAGAGATGCAGTTGTAGATGCAGGTGCTGAACCAAAATCTGGCGCAGACATCTAAGCTGGCTAGTACCGCTACCTTAAAGGATATGCCTAAAAGGATTACCTGCGGATAAGCTTAGAGCTTTTTTACCTAAAAAAGCCGAATTATATCAATTTAGCTCGTCGGCGAGAAGCCCCACGTCCGTAATCTTTGATTCGGCGTGGGATGAATCGCCAACGGCGCGTTTTGCGAGACAGTCAATCAACTGGCTTATCCTGATTCTCAATATACTTACGGAGAGTAGAGATAGTTACTCCACCACATGAAGCTAGAAAATAGCTGCTATTCCAAACTACCTTCTTTTTGTAATAAGTCTTCTCTAGTTCGAGTAAAAATTCCTGCCTTAACTTTCTGCTAGAAACACTTTTCAAACTATTAACTAGTTTACTTAACTGTATCTCTGGATGGTACTGAAACAGCAAGTGAACATGGTCAGACTCTCCATTAAACTCGACGATTTTACATTCCCACTTATCCAATAAAGATTCAAACACCTCATGAAGTCTGTCAATCATTGATGCAGTCAATACTTTACGCCTGTACTTGGTAGTTAAAACCAAGTGAATTTTAATGTCAGATACAGAGCGACCTCTAGAGATAAAATCTTTCTTCATTAAATAATACAACCAAATATGCTATCATCAGTGTAGCTTAAAAACAAACTCTAACTTTGATTTACAATTACCAGTACCGATTAAAACCTACCACTGAGCAAAAGCTAGTACTCAATGACTGGCTTCGGATTTGTCAGTATTGGTACAATCGTCAGCTAGGAGAACGGTTTGATTGGTGGGAAAATAATCGCAGTTACACTGATAGGTGTCTTTTGGTATGTCATTTACCAGAGTTAAAAGACAAGCCTGAGTTTTACGGGCAGAAAAAGCAGTTGCCCATAATCAAACAAGATTTGGTTTCTGTTGGGTGGAGTGGTGAATTGCTAGACTTTAACTCTGTGCCATCTCAGACACTACAAGAAGTGTGTAAAAGAGTAGAGCTAAGTTTTAAGCGCTACATAGCTGGAGACAAAAACGGAAAACGTTCTGGAAAGCCTAGATACAAAAACACTGCGCGTTTCAGGTCAATGGTGTTTGAGGGATCGAAATTGCATTCTTGTTCCGTCGGGGGCAAATGGCTTTATATATCATTACCAAAAATAGGCTTGGTTAAAGTACGGCATCATCGTTCATTGCCTGATGGATCGATTCTCAAGCAAGTTCAAGTAATTAAAAAAGTTGATGGTTGGTATGTCAACTTAAGACTTGAAGATAATTCTGTGCCTAATTTTGTACCAGATATCACTCCTACTTGGGATAACTCAATAGGCATGGATGCGGTTCTTCACGAAAATGATTATCTAGCTACTAGTGAAGGAGTCAAGCTGCCCAGTCTCAAGTCATTTAGGAAGTCCCAAGGTAAACTAGCGTCTATATCAAAGCGCAAATCTACCAAAAAAAAAGGTAGCAAATCAAGACGTAAGCTAGCAAAAAGAGAAGCCAACCTGCACCAACAGATAGCTAGAGCCAGAAACGATCACGCTTATAATACTGCTCATGCACTTCTCAAGACGGGCAAACAAGTTTTCTTTCACGAAAAGCTTAATCTTGCGGGATTGAGCCGAAGGAATAAAGTTAAAACTGATGAACAAGGTAACTTTTTACCTAACGGACAGTCACGCAAATCAGGACTCAACAAGTCCTGGACTGATGCTGCCTTTGCTCAGTTTTTTACCATACTAAAGTTCAAAGCCGAAAAAGCTGGAGCTTTGGTGATACCAGTTAATCCACAATATACCTCAATGCTGTTGCCATACAAAGATGAGTTTGTCTTTACCGACACGAGTATTCGGGAGTATTGGGACGAGGAATTAAGTCTTTTGATTGATAGAGATATTTCAGCCTCTATCAATGTCAAAAGAGTGGGGCTGGACTTGTTCCCCACTATAAAACGCCGTAAGGGGAATCCCGTAGTAGTTGCTTCTGCTACTAATAGTACCCTAAAGGAAGTTTTGACTGCATATGCGAGGTTTTCAGAAGCCTACATCTGTACGCGAAGCGTCAGTGTAGGAGAAGTCACCAACGATTCGGGCAGGCACACCCCAACAAGAATAAAAGCGATAGCGAATTCCACCACCGATCAGCAGCGTAAACCCAGTAGTATTGCTGACGGCATAAGTAATGAAAGTAGTAAATAAAATCCGCTTGCGACTCAGATAATGATTAAGTTGACGAAAAGCAACCAAATCATAGGTACTGATCACAAAATAACCCGTAAAAGCAAAGCATAAAGCCAAAGCCAATTGGCGATCGCTAATTAGGGCAAGACCTGCCAAAATATCGTCTAGGCTATAGCGACCTAACTCTTTTTGGAGAATGTAAAGAGAAAAAGTCAACAGCAGCAATCCTATTATCGGATAAATCCAGCGAGTCCAGCTCCAGCGATCGCGCATTAGTCAGTGCAGTTAGAAATAACTTTTTCAGGGTAATTGGTAAAGATGCCATCCGCTCCTATTGCTTGCATAAGCTTAATATCATCAGGCTGGTTAACGGTATATATCCATACCCGCAAACCTTGTTGATGTGCAGACTCAATCAGTTCAGAAGTGACATAATCTAAATGAGGAATAATTAGATCTGCCTGTAGTTGTTGAGCGCTTGGTAAATATTGCCAAGGCAAACCATAAATTAGCATTCCTGTAATAATTTCAGGAGATATTGTCTTAACCTGATTCAGTTCATCATGATTAAAAGAAGAAACGATAAAATCTGAGTAAGACCACCCCATTTTTATATATGTTTGAATTAGATCCACCACTAACTTAGCGGTATTACTGCCCTTTAATTCAATATTAACTATGACTTGACGATTTACTGTCTCCAACACCTCTTCTAAAGTAGGTATTTGCTCACCTTTACCAGCATCAAGGGATCGCACATAGGCAAAACTCCTATTCTCGAGATAACCTATACCATTAGTAGTTCGAGCTAAATCGCGATCGTGAATCACCACTAAATTATTTTCGAGGTTATAAACATCAATTTCTACTGCATCAACACCTAAAGCGATCGCCGCTCTTATGGATAACAAAGTATTTTCAGGCTCATGTCCCATTGCCCCACGATGTCCAATACACAGCATATAAATTGATAATTAATTATTAATCATTGATAATTACTCATTGGTATCTACTCTGGGAATTAGCTAAGAGCTTGACACTAATGAATTTGAACACAGCTATTCCTTAAAAAGCATTATAAATGAGCATTTTAACTCTACAGAATATTAAAAAAGATTTTGGCATCAAAGAAATATTACGAGATGCCAGCTTTAGCATCGAACCCAACGATAAAGTAGGCTTGATTGGGGTTAATGGCTCTGGTAAGTCTACTCTGTTAAAGATGATCGCTGGAATTGAGCCGACGGATGGTGGACAGCGCTTGCTGAAATCTGGAGCAAGAGTTATTTATTTACCTCAACAGCCAGAAATAGATGAAAATCTCACGGTAATCGATCAGGTATTTGCTGATAGTGGAGAGCAGATGCAGTTGGTGCGGGAGTATGAAAATTTATCCCATCAGATTGGTCGAGCAAAAGGAAGCGATTTAGAGGCTCTGATGGCTCGTTTAGCCACAGTAACTGAAAAGATGGCGACTCTTGGTGCTTGGGATTTGGAAACTAAAGCCAAAATTGTCTTGAGTAAATTAGGTATTGAAGATTTTGATGCCAAGGTTAAAGATCTTTCTGGAGGATATCGAAAACGTATTGCCCTGGCGGCTGCTTTGCTGAACGAACCCGATCTTTTAATGATGGACGAGCCAACTAACCATCTTGATGCTGAGTCGGTGGAGTGGCTACAGGAATACTTAGCTCGGTTTCAGGGAGCAATTTTATTGATCACCCACGATCGCTATTTTTTGGATAAAGTCACTAACCGTATTTTAGAAATTGACCGCGCCGATCTTTATGCCTACTCTGGTAATTATTCTTACTATCTAGAAAAAAAAGCTCTTCAAGAAGAGTCTGTCGCCAGTAGCCAACGTAAATTTCAGGGAGTTTTAAGGCGAGAGCTAGAATGGCTCAAGAAAGGGCCTAAAGCCCGTAGCACTAAGCAAAAAGCCCGTATCGATCGCATTGGCGATATGCAGGAGCGAGAGTTCAAACAAGCACAGGAAAAAGTTGATCTTGACACTCCAGGCAGACGCATCGGCAAAAAAGTCATTGAACTGGAGAATATTGCTAAATCCTACGACGGACATACCCTGTTTCAAGATTTTAGCTATGAATTTACTCCCCGCGATCGCCTGGGTATAATTGGTGCTAATGGTGCAGGTAAGTCTACTCTGATGAACATTATTACAGGGCGAATCGAACCAGACCAAGGCAAGGTTGATATTGGTAAGACCATTCATATCGGTTACTTTGACCAGCATTCTGAAAATATTTTGGCTGCTTTAGATGAAAATCAACGAGTAATTGAATATATCAAAGAAGTTGCCGAAGTTGTAACCACTGCCGATGGGACTAAGATCACTGCTTCTCAGATGCTGGAGAAGTTTCTTTTTCCCCCCGATCAACAATATGCACCGATACATAAACTATCTGGGGGTGAAAAGCGTCGGCTATTTTTGCTCCAGGTATTGATGGATGCCCCCAATGTGCTGATCTTGGATGAACCTACTAACGACTTAGACGTTCAGACTTTAGCAATCCTTGAAGACTATTTAGAAAACTTTAACGGCTGCGTGATTGTGGTTTCTCACGATCGCTATTTCCTAGATCGCACGGTTGATTTTATTTTGGCGATCGAGCCAGACACTCAGGTAAAGCTATATCCTGGTAACTATTCGGTCTATTTAGAACATAAAAAGAAAACAGACAAATTAATCAAACAAGAACAAGCCATTGCCAAACCCCAAGAATCCAAGTCCAAAAATATCAGCAGCAGTAAATCTAGCGCTCAAGACAAGGCAAGCAAACCCCTATCTAATTTTGAACAACGAGAATATCAAAAGCTCGAAGCTCAAATTGCTCAACTAGAAATTGACAAACAAAAGCTCGAAAGCTCTCTGGCAAGCAACTGTAGCGATTTCAACCTCGTACAGGAATTGTCAGCCCAACTAGCGTCATTAAACGAAGAGATTGAGCGCTATACCGAACGCTGGATGGTATTGGCGGAAAGAGAAATGTAAATCTCTGCCAATCTATTCAATCGAGAAAAGCTGATTCACATCAGACGTACCCCCATCAAGTAGAATACTGTGAGACATAAAAAGTTATTAAGGAATACAAACTATTATGAAGCAGCAGGGTGTAGTCGTTTGGTTTACGGGATTTAGTGGGGCAGGAAAAAGTACGATCGCCCAAGCACTTACGGACAAGTTGCAGTCTCAAGGATATCAACTAGAGGTTTTAGACGGTGACGAAATAAGAGAAAATCTGACCAAAGACTTGGGCTTTTCTAAAGAAGATCGAGATACCAACATCCGTCGTATTGGCTTTGTTGCCAAATTACTAGCTCGTAATGGAGTAATTGTTTTAGTCCCCGTAATCAGTCCTTATCGCGCCATTAGAGAGGAGATAAGATCTAGTATCAATAACTTTGTAGAGGTTTTTGTAAACGCGCCCATCTCAGTCTGTGAAGAGCGGGATGTCAAAGGCTTATATAAGCAAGTCAGAGCAGGCAAAATTAAGCAGTTTACGGGTATTGACGATCCCTATGAGCCACCAACCAACCCTGAGGTTGAATGCCGCACCGATCTTGAAGAGGTATCACAAAGTGTCGCTAAAATTATCACTAAAATGGAAACCCTTGGCTACATAACCTAAACCAAGCTAGTTAGCCATTTAGTTTAAATTAGTTTAAATAACATGTTGTGTGGGTGATACCTATATTGAGTCATAGGAGTCTGGCAAATTTTGTAAGTTCGTGAGAGCGATGGATAATATTATCTTCAATTCGATTAAGCTACCCTTAAAAATGGGTCAAATAGTCTGTTTAGAGCATCAAGGCAGTAATCTTTATGGAGAGGTGATTCAGTTAATTCCTGATCGTCAACTATGCTGGTTTAGACCACTTTGCCTAGTCATCTGTGCTGATGTCCAAAGTAGCTTGAATTCTGAATTGAAAGAGCGATCGCTTGAATTCGGATTTGCGCAGCAGGAGAATTCATCCAGGTTGCTGCCAGCTTCGTTTGACTCCAGAAACGCTGAAGAAACTAAATTGATCGACTTGCAGTGTGGTTCAGATCTATTGTGGCCGGCTCATTTATTTCGACCTGCTCTAGACACGGAAATAATTTATTTATTACCACAATTAAAAGATATTAGTCATCATTCTAAAGAGACAATCCCCTCGCAAAAGTATCTAAATAAGTTTATTCATTTATTTTGGCAGGCTCATCAAGATAAGTTTTAAATATAGCTGAACCTGTTTTTAATAATATTTAGCTTCTCTTGGCTGGAAAGAATTCACTTTTTTCTAACTTTTTACTTTTTTAATCTACTTTTATTGATATTCCAAACAAATAAATAGTTATATTATGAAATTAGTAAACTCCAATACCAAATATTTATTTCAACTTAATCATAATAAACCTAGGTTAATATTGATAGCAGATTTTTGCAGATCAGTTTAAGCTTAAAGACTATTGATTGCGTAAATCTAAGCAAGCTGTCATCAGCTTTAAATTGATTACCAATACAGAATGTTTCTCATATTTAGGGTGAATGGAGTTTTCAATACATAACATGAGTCTAGGGAATGTAAAGCATTATACCTAGAGCAAAAATCGACAAAATTTAAGGTAAAAGTTTAGAGATACTTTATTTACTTATCAAGATTATGTAAATCAGACAAGAAATAGTAGATCTCCGTAAATATACAGACTAATCTTAAATCATAAAACCAGTTTTTGAGCAATATCATAAAACGAGAAACAATAAAATGAGCAGCACACAAATACGTACAAAATTTACGACTTTTAGACCAGAAGGTTTCTTGAGCGCAGCAAATGCAGCCGAGTTTCTCGAACGTTTGACAGTAGAAGTAAAATCTTCAGTAGACTCTGCTTTACTAGTTAACATGGAAGCTGTAGAATTTATGGACAGTGCAGGATTAATGGCACTGATCAAAGCATTTCGTTTGGCAGAAAGTCTCGGACACAGGTTTGGGATTTGCTCTCTAGCTCCGTCGGTACGAATTATGTTTGAGCTTACTCAGTTGGACAAAGCTTTTGAGATTTTTGATGACCCAAATGCTTTTCAGGTAGCAGTCAACAGATAATCAACAAGCATAAGATAAGTTAACTTCTAAGGAACAAAAGAATTTATTGGGGCTGGGCAAAAGTTAAAGGGTTGGTCGATCTGTTTTTTAAGCTTCATTGAAACTACTGATTTTTCGTTACTCTGTGTAACGTCAGTTAGCTAAATTGACTTGTGACTTTTCCTAAAATATTAGAAAATTTTATAGTTCCCCAGTGACGGCTATCGGTGCTAGCTCTGGCATTATCTCCTGTCACAAAATAACCATCATGATTGTTAATTGCGGTGATCCTCTTGACTATAGTTAGATCGCTCTGTAGGGGGTGCATGATAACTATAATGTCGCCAATTTGAGGTAAGCATTTTCTGTAAGCATCAGGATCGAGTAGAATTTCATCTCCTGGCTGTAGTAGTGGTAGCATAGACTCTCCAACAACCTTCAAACGTTTTCTTCTGCGTAGCAGCAAAAACAGGAGTTCTTTATAAGTTGTTTTCGGCAATGTTTTCGCCATATATTAGAAAAACTACGAGAATATAAGTCAGTAATCCTAATTATAAATACTGTCAACACCACTTTAAATCCACGCAAAAGCCCTCAAGGACATTGTACCCTTGTGGTATGGTATAAACGATCGCTTTTTTAGAGACGATTTGATTAATTACCCAGTATCATGCGGAATAGACTTTTAAATCTTACTGGGTAATGAGTATTAATCGATTTTCTGCCCTTGGGCAACAACTGAGAAAAGTCAGTAAATATCTAATTTTATTTTCTTTTTGTTTTATTTTAGCGTTAGGCTGCAACAGTCAAAACCAGTCGGATACAAATCCAATTGATAGTAATCGTATTTCTGTCGGGACAACCTTGAAGCCACGCACTCTCGATCCCGCCGATAACTACGAGCTGGCTGGGTTAAATATTATCTATAATGTGGCAGAAAGTCTTTATACCTACGAAGTTGGCACTACAAATATAAAACCACTTTTGGCAACGGAAATGCCAACCATCGACGAAGCTGGTTTGACTTATATTATTCCTCTGAGAACAGGGGTGACTTTTCATGATGGTGCAGCGTTCAACGCTAAGGCAATGGAGTTTTCTCTACAACGTTTTATCGACAATGGCGGAAAACCTTCGTTCTTGTTAGGCGATGTGATTAAGTCAGTTGAGGCAACAGGGGAATATGAGCTGAAGATTACCCTGAAGCAACCCTTTGCTGCTTTTCCTGCCTTACTAGCTTTTCCAGGTGCTTGTGCGGTATCGCCTCAGGCATACAAAATAGGTGCAGGAGCATTTAATCCCAATAAGTTGGTGGGTACAGGAAGATATAAGCTAAATCAGTTTAAAAGCGATTCTATCAGTCTCGATCGCAATCCTAATTATTGGGGTCAAGCAACCGCTAATCAAGGGATTAATTTGCAAGTTTATGGTGGAAATTCAGCTAACTTGTTTAATAGCTTTGAGACAAAAGCGGTGGACGTGGCTTATCAATCTCTCGATCCCCAGCAAATAGAAAGCCTGCTAGAAAATAAAGAAAAGCATCGGGTAATTGAAAGTTCGGGAACAGTAGTTAATTACCTAGTCTTGAACTTACAGCAAGAACCCCTTAATCAGCCAGAAGTGCGTCAGGCGATCGCAGCCAGCATCAATCGTGGTTTAATCAATGACAGAGTTTTAAAAGGACAGGCTGAACCGATTTATAGTCTTGTATCCACAGCATTTCCTAGTTATGAGCCAACATTTAAACAGCTATATGGCGAAGCTAATACGGCGCAAGCTCAAGAATTACTCACCAAAGCAGGTTATTCAGCGCAAAATCCAGCGATCGTCGAAATTTGGTATCCTAGTGGGTCAATTACTAGGGGGATTGTCGCAGAAACAATTAAAGCCTATGGTTCAAGCGAACTAGCAGGGATGATCCAGTTTGTCCCCAAGAGTGTAGAGTCGGCTTCCTTTTTTAGCAATCTCAGTCAAGGAATATATCCTGCTGCTTTAGTTGATTGGTATCCAGACTTTCTCGATCCTGATAATTATCTTCAGCCTTTTCTTAGCTGTAGCGAAGGTTCAGTCAAGACTGGTTGTAAATCGGGGGCAGCCCAAAGTCGTGGTTCATTCTACTACAGCGATCGCGCTAATAAATTAATTGAGCAATCTCGACAGGAACAAGATGTCGCTAAACGCCAAGCAATCTTAATTGAATTGCAGGAAGTAATGAGTCAGGATGTGCCTTATATTCCCCTATGGCAGACTAAAGATTATGCCTTTGCTCAAAATGATCTTAATGGTGTAGTGATTAATCCTAGTCAAACCTTTCCGTTCTGGACAATCAAGCGAAGTAGCAATGAGCAATGAACAATTTAGGCTAATCTCCGCTCAAATTAAAGATACAGTTTCTGTTGGTAAGCAGAAAACTATGAAACTGATTATTCAAATTCCTTGCTATAACGAGGAAGCAACGTTAGGTTTAACCCTATCGGAACTTCCTCGGCAATTACCTGGCATTGATGAGGTGGAATGGCTAATTATTAATGATGGTAGTCGCGATCGCACTGTAGAAGTAGCACAAGCTTGTGGTGTAGACCATATTGTTAATTTGCAGTCTAATCAAGGTCTAGCAAAAGGATTTATGGCGGGAATCGAAGCCTGTCTGGAGGCGGGGGCGGATATTATTGTCAATACCGATGCTGATAATCAATATTGTGCCGCAGATATCCCCAAGCTAATTGCGCCGATTTTAGCAGGGAATGCCCAGATCGTGATTGGCGCAAGACCAATTCAATCAATCAAACATTTTTCCCCGCTCAAAAAATTGCTGCAAAATTTCGGCAGTTTTGTCGTGCGTCTGGCTAGTCAAACCGAGATTCCTGATGCACCTAGCGGTTTTCGTGCCATAAGTAGAGAGGCTGCTTTAAGGTTAAACGTATTCAATGAATATACCTATACTCTAGAAACTATTATCCAGGCTGGTCAAAAGGGTTTAATTATCACCTCTGTTCCTATCCGTACCAACGGTTTTTTGCGTCCTTCGCGGTTGGTCAAGAATATCTTCGCTTATGTTCAGCATTCCATTTTGACCATTGTGCGGATCTTTATGACTTATCGTCCGCTTAAGTTCTTTATGATGCTGGGTAGTGTTCCCTTTAGTTTAGGATTTTTACTTTGCTGTCGTTGGTTATTATTATTTTGGGGAATTATTGGCAACGATCCTGCCAAACCGCGTGTACCCAGTTTGATCCTGGCAGCTATGCTAATTCTCATTGGTGTTCAGCTGTGGATATTTGGTTTGATTGCCGACTTAATGGGCGTAAATCGTCAGCTACTGGAAGATATTCAGTTGCGTTTACGTCGTCAAGAATATAAACCTAAATCACAGGAAAAAAGCGATTAGGTTTTCCTAAGGGATTCCCAAAAGTGAGGCGGGGAGTTTAGAGTTGGGAGTTGGGAGTTTTAATTACGATCAACTTTACGCTTGACAATGACAATTTTCCATTGTCCCAACTGGCTCGCTTGAAAAGCAACTTGACTACCATTACCACTAATAGTAGGATTCTGGGCAGAGCCTTTGACATTAACCGTTAACAATTCAGTTTTTTGCTGTTGGCGATCGTAAACAAAAATATCACTTTTACCCCTTTCTGTGGATACATAGGCAATATAACGACCATCTGAGCTAAGAGCAGGTTGATCTTGTACAGAATCTCGACGATTGAGATTGGGCAAAGAGATTAAACGTTTTGCCTGAAGATCGTAGAGAAAAATATCTCTTTGACCACGCCTATCTGAAGCAAAAGCTAAATAACGACCATCTTGGCTATAGGACGGATATTCTTCGGGAGAGTTACTGTTGATCCCTCCAGGAATAATCTCTGGCTGCGTTAATAAACTACCACTACAACTACTGCAAACGCTAACCAGAGTAACCGCTAACAGTAATCGTCTGACGACTCGCTCAAGCATACGCTATTGAGATCCAACTTGACTATGTTTTAATTTGATTGTGACGCGAAGGACGCGAAGCTAATCCTTTAGGGCTAATACCTTTAGGGCTGATATTTATAATTATGAGCTTTTTTTAAGTCAAAATAGTTAGCGATCGCAGAACAAACAATCTAATGACACAGTAACATGATCGCGATTTTTGAATTTTGAAGCTGCCGTGCGCATAACACCGTAAACTATTATTGAGTTCAGGTGAGGTTAAAAGGTTCTCATATAACAATTGTTACCCAACCTAGGTCGACGTGATCCCTCTGCCGACCTATCTAAATAAAAAGCGCGATCGCTTCAGAGTCTCTGAGTCTAGGATAAGATCTGAATGATGAAATGCTCATGCATTAACAATGAATAATGGTTAAAATTTGATATGGAAGAAATATTAGAACTTAAACAAAGTTTGTTATCAGGTAATATTGACAGGGCTTTATGTATTGCAGAAGAGCTTGAAGAAGTGGGTAGAAAATCTATTATTGAAAATTTAGAGTCTTTTTTAGTAGTTCTTTTAATTCACTTAATCAAAAATCAGGTTGAGCAAAGATTAACTAGCTCTTGGAAAAAGTCAATTTTAAATAGTTTGGTAGCAATTCAGAAAAAAAATAAGCTAGGTAAAAAGGCTAATTATATCTATCAAGATGAATGGTTGGAATATATTGAATTTAATTATCCTAGTGCTTTGTTGAATAGTAGTTATGAAATTCTTGGAGGAATTGATTATCAAGAATTAAAAATGCTAGTTGATCAAGAAAAGCTATTTAATATAACCACAAGCTTAGTTAATTTGACTTATGTCAAAAATCAAGATGAATTAATTTTAGTTGTAAGCAAAGAGTTGGAAAAATTAATCTAATTTATGAAACAGAAAATAAATATTGGGCGACCACCGTGTTGAAATTATCAATCGAGAAAGTGTGATCGCTTCAAAAAAATTAGATTTCTTTATCTGTATTCTCTGTCAATCTTCAAGATAGCGCTCATACTTAACCTTAATCATCTTTGTTTAGGTAGTCAATAATGGGAGCATATCAGTTTGGCTAGAACATTGTAACTGCGTAAGAGATTTTGGCGGTCATAATTACCAGTTGTATTATTACTTAGTAATCTCCCACAATAGTAAATTTGATTAAACAAAACTTTTTTCAATAATTTCTCTAGGTATCTCTCTATAGTATTCTAAGTATTTTTCAATTATTTTAGTTGGATTATAATCCTGATTTTCAATTTTGTATTCTAAAGAGTTAGAAAACTTTAATTGTAAATTTTGATAATGAGACTCATAAATAGGATAAACTGTATGAGCAAGAGGATCTTTTAAAAAAGTAACTTCGTCTTTAATCGTCAGAAAATCTAAAATTGCTTTACCCAAGTAGATAAATAAAGGTTTACTGGGATGATTTACTGTATGAAACAATCGCTCTTTTTGATAATTATCTCTAATAAATTTGCTTACTTTAATATCTATTTGTTTTTCAGAGCCGAAAATACTAGACTCTCTTCTTTCAAGTTCCTTCAGCGATTCTTCAACTGCCTGCAAAGAGAATTCTTCTGAATAAAATTTATCATTAAGTATAAAATCTTGAGGTTGAGGATTAGCTTCTGACAAAAAATATTTCATCATGTTTTTATCATGATAATCAAATTCATCTTTATTAACGCCATCTCTAATTAACTTTGTATGTTTTATTTCAGGAGTATAGCCATTAAAATAGCAAGAAGGAAATGAAATTGAAATTGCATCAGATTTTAGTTTAGACAGCAAAAAATTAGTTGAATATCGCTCATTGTTGTTATACTTTTCAGAAACTGGCTGAAAGATAAATAAATCTAAGTGGGGTAATACTTGATCAATATAATAATCTATCTCTTCAGTTCTAATCATGTGTACTGCTTTAATATCTACATATTCAAACGTACTTTTAAATATTTTAGAGGAATTTAAAACTCTTGGTAATATCCTCGCCTGACAGTTACCATAAACTGTGTATTTTTTCATTTTTTAAGTTCATTAGTATTAGTTTTTTTTGCACAAAAAATAAATTAATTTAGCTAATTTAACTCAAATATATTATTTTGTAACTAACATATAATCTATGGGTAAAAAATTGATTGCTAATCATAATATTTTAGTTTTGCTATACATATAAAAGATATTCAAGACCAGCATTATGTAACTTTTTTTTAAATTCTACAGAATCTATAATTTTATTAGCAATATTGGCTCTTTGATCTTGTTTTTTATAAGACGTATCAAATTTTATCTTGTTAACTACATTTTGCAATTCGAGATTAATGCCAACTGTTCTAAGAAAATTAATTAGATAAATAAATTTGTCTTTATCAGATTTTTGCCAATGTAATCCCTCATAGCTAATAACTGAAAAGTTTTGTCCTATATTTATAAGCTCATTCTCAAATAATTGATACCATTCATTGACCCAATTAAACCATTTTAAGAATTCATCAAAATTTATTTTCACTTGTATTTTAGATGTATCTACATGTCCCCATTTTTTTGACTCAAGAGCTATCTCTCTAGATATATAAACATCTAGTAAGTTTCTTTTTATTAAAATCTTTTTAATGCTATTGTCACTTATAATTATTTTTTTTATTAAATCTGTTTCTAATTGTCCTGGAAAAATTTTGAAACTAAAATAATTTTTAATGCTACTTTTTTTAAGTATAGTAAATAATTTATCAGGATGATCATGTATCCATTTGATCAAACTTATATCTTTATAATTTAAAAAACTTCTGGAATATTCGTCATTAATGAGACTAATTATTTTTTTGTTATCTCTGGCATAAAAATTATGTCTATGAAAAATTTCATAGTGAGATATAATCTTATAATGATTATGCAGTAATTCGCAAATATAATTTGTTCCAGTTCTAGGTAGAGATATCCAAGCAATAGACGTAGCTGGTTGATAGCTATTATTAATCAACTTAATTTCCTCCAAATTCAAATAAATGTTAGACAGTATTTATTGTTAAAAAGATTTGTACATTAGTTAAGAGTATTAAAAATCATAATTATGCATTCTCCTCTAACTCTCCAACAGAAATTCGTATAAATGTGATATTCAAGGGGGTTTAACTTAGTAACAAAATCACTATCTATTGTTTGAAGATGCCCTTGTCTTAGATCTTGTTCATTATATGGACAGGCAATGATAGCGTATTTTTTTGTTAATTTCCTAAGTTTTTCAACAAATGGAACTGGATCGGAGAGATGTTCAATCACATGGCTACATATAATCAGATCCCAAGTTTGATCTTCAGGAATTTTAAAAATATCTTGTTTGACAAAATTAAATGATGGATAGCACAATTTCATATAATCGTGAAAATTATCAGTAATATCTAACCCCATTACATTCATTTTTAAATGATTGTAGCTTCGTTTGTTATGTAGTTCTGCCAATAATCCAGTACCAGCTCCACTATGAATGCCAACATCCAAAACGTTGAGAACTGTACCTTGGGGAACGTTATAAAAAAGACGATAAATATGAGGGATAATATCAATAATAAACAAGCGTGATTGCTGTACACTTTTTCTATCAATTGCGAAAACCTGATCTGATAAATTACCCAAGCTTTTTTGCTTAATCTTATTAAATTCATGATGAAAATTATGGATATCACTATTATTAATATTAATCATTATTTGTAATTTTTAGCAGATGTTTTTGTTGAAGACATTATAATATACGATAAATAATATAGCAACTTAATTTTTATTTTTTAAATATCTGCAAATAGGTTATTGGCAACATTTTCCCATGATAAATGTTCAATAGTTTTATAAGATCTCTTTCTTAATTGTTTTTTTTCTTTGGTCTTTAAAGCTGCAATTTTAAACATTACTTGAGTAAGAGATGCTGTATCTCTTAATTCATATAAGAAACCGTTAGAACCACTTTCGAGTATCTCTTTAGTCATGCCTACGCGAGGAGCAATTACTGGACAACCAAAAGACATGGCATTTAATAAGGACCCAGAAGTTAGTATTTTCTGATATGGTAATACTGTGGCATCTGCTGCATTAAAAAATAATTGTAGTTCATTATCTAAAATATATCTTTCAATTAAAGTAATTCTTGATTTAGTTTCTGGCTCAATATCTAACTCCTCAAGATTTATCTGATCCATGGGTTTTCCTGCAACAAGTAAGTGAGTATGCGAAAATTTTTTCTGAACTTGATTAAAAGCAATGATCAGATCTTCAACACCTTTATATTTACGTATTTGTCCTAGAAACAGAAATACTGTTTGTTCCGAGGTGAAATTGAAATGCTTTCTGGCTTCTTCTCTCGTTATGGTATTAGGATAAACTCCAACATAATTTCCATGAGGAATTACTACTACTTTTTCTGAAGGAACATTGAGATGCTTTTTAATTTCTGGCAATGATGATGCAGAATGAATATAAATTTTGCTAGCAGCAATACAAATAATATTTCTTAGCTCAATTTCCTGTTTTAAATAAAGACAATCATGAGGTAAAACATTGTGAATAGTCCAAATTAAACTACCTCCTGCGGCTAAAAATTCAAACAATTTTTTGATAAAGATATTTTTTAGTCTTTCTGCATCTTCGAGGTTGTTTGCCTCTCTGAGAATATAATTAGTCCAGTGCAGGTGAAAAACTACCTTACCAATACCATCTCGTATTGCCTGTAAAGCATTACCGATGTCTCCAGAATATAAAGCATAATTATCAGGAAGGTGTGAATACAATAGATTTTGATAAATATTGCTCTTGCGATAATCAGGGAAGAAAAAAACATTGGTGATAGGATGTTTACGTCGATAAGAAACTTTCCGTGGTTGGCTAGCATCAGGAGCATATACCTCCCACTCATCAGCTAAGTGCATCCTCTCTAAAGCATAAGTTAGAACTACATGCGTATTGCTACTTTGTTTGTTTTCATTGACAAAGGAGGTGTTGTTTCCGTGCCATCTTCTGAGATAAAGCATCTTTTCGACATGATAGAAAGCACAAACTTCGCTAAGTTTGAGAAACATATCGTAATCGACGGCATTAAGCAATTCTTCATTAAATCCGTCTGTCCGCAGCCAATCTCGCCTTCTAAACATCCTAAAATGATGAGCGATAGAAGTAATCATCATTTTTTCGCGGGAGAATGTGGGGTAGCTATATTCATCCTGAAGATAATTACCTTGGGCATCAATTCTTTCACAAGAACTATAGACGCAACCATATCCAGTATTATCTAAATAATCTACCATGGTGGCGATCGCATCGGGCTTGAGCAGATCGTCAGAATCTAATTGACCAATATACATCCCGCGACACATCCTTACCGCCGTATTGGAAGCTTTACCAATACCGCCATTGACTTGAGTTACCCATCTAACCTTGGGGTTATCTTGAAAGTTGTCGGTCAAAACTTGCAAGGTATTATCAGTTGAACCATCATCACAAATGCACACTTCAACATCTGTATAGGTTTGATTGAGTACGCTTTCAACTGCCTCTTTGATGTATTTACCATTATTGTAAGAAGGTATATAGATCGATACTTTTGGTATTTCGTAAATTACACCAGGCTCATAATTGCGATACCATTCCACGGGACATTTCTGTTCAAATAGCTTTTTTTGCTCTTGATGACTTGCTTTCTTATTATGCTGTTCCCTTCCTTCAGTTAAGTTTAGGTGTAGCCCCAAAGCATCAGCTACAGGAATAAAATAATATCCTGCATTGTAAATACGATAGCCTAATTCCTGATCTCGATAGCCCCAATGAGTAATGCTTTCATCGAAACAGCCCACCTGGTCAATTAATTTCTTAGAGAAGGCAATGTTCGAGCTAACAAAGGCTCTGAAAGGATAGCGGTCTTTTTTTAGCTGATCGGATTGTGCAAATAGTTTTTGTTGACTATGAAGTGTTTTGAGGTCGTCCTGTCGCGCAAGTTGTTCACTGCTAATAGCATCACTAATATTTGCTACTGCTACTGGATGATTTTTCAGTAGCTCTTGTTCTAGAGAATCCGCATCCACAAACAAGCGATCGCCTATCGTAACGATACGATCACTGACATGGAAATATTTCATGTAGCTTTCGACCAAGGAAGATAAGGGCAACAAATCGCCATCTAAAATAATTAAATAATCATGCTGCGCCTTTTTGATTCCCGCATTTTGGAGTTGTTGAACTGCCATTGGTTTGGACTCAAAAACTATTTTAAGACCAGAATGTTTGCTGTCTAAAGCTTCAGCTTCTTGAGCTAGATCAGTACTCACTATGACTACTTCAATTAAATGTTGGGGATAAGTCTGATGAGCGATCGCGTCTAATATTTGAGGTAACGCTATTGAGGAATGGTAACAAGCAATAATTATCGATACAGACAAAAAGTAAGGTTGTTTGCTGGCAACAAAGTTTTGGACACTTTGTTTAATTAAAGAATAATCGTTGTGTTCTCCAGGAAAAGGAGGTAGAACTAAGTCCGCAGGAAATCTTTCAAGCTGCGCCTGTTGATATTTTTTGACTATAGGTTTTAAATATCCAGTAGCATTACAAGCTGAGGCAACTACTGAAAACTTAAGCGGATTATTTTTTAGCTCTAGAGGATGTAAGCAAGTTGCTAATTTCTGGTTTTTATCTAGATCAATTTTTTTTTCTGACTGCTGACTTGCTTCTGTTTCAGAAGAGAAATTTTTTAACTTTAGTGTGATGTTGAGCAGCTTTTTCCACTGGCTAGAATTAGTTAAAAGATTAACATCAAAGCTTTTGCCTCGTTCTAGAGAAAACCGCTTAAAATTACTCAACCAATGAGATATATTCTCCACCCGCAGATAAGGACTAAAATCTAGAGACTGATGCAAAAATCTTGCCATGTCATTCAAATTACCTGCATTATATTGATACCAGGCAATCCAAACCAAAGTATGGTAACGAATTTGCTGTTCTTGCTTGCCAATTGATTCTGGTAAATCGTTACGGGCAAAGAACTTATCTAATACTGCTTGAACGTATTTTGCTTGTTTTAAACTATCTTTAGTCGTGTTGCCATCATGTTGTCGATAACATACCGTTTCTTCCTTAAGCCATTCCGTTTTACAGCCAGCCAGAGATAAACGTAAAATTAAGTCTACATCATGAGATTGTCTGAGTTCAGTGTCGAAACCGCCAACTTTCTCTAGCCATGGGCGACGAAACATCATGGCGCTGGTACGAACACATTTTTTCTTCAACCAGGTTTCTAAATCTAGCTGGGGTGCTTTATGCCAAGGCTGTACTGTCTTGATATGTTTACCTTCCCCATCAACTATTTTCCAGCCAGTATTAATTCCGCCCAAATCTGGATTTTTTTGAAAACAAGCTACTTGCTTTTCTAACTTTGCTGGCATTGACCAAAAATCATCAGAGTCGAGAAAGGCAACCAGATCCCCCTGAGCCAATTTAATCCCTAGGTTGCGTGCTGCTGCCGATCCCTGATTGTTCTGAAAGATATAAAGAATTTTATCTCCATATAGCTCTAATTTTTGACGAGTCTCGTCAGTTGAGCCATCATCCACCACAATAATTTCATAATTGCCGTAGGTTTGATTTAATACGCTATCGATCGCCTTCTGGATATATTTAGCGCTATTGTAAACAGGGATAATTACACTAACTAGTGGAGTATCTATTTGAGCTATTTTGACTGAGTTAGTGACGGGAGTTGACTCAATTATTTGGGTAGAGGAATTGTGGGTGATAGTATTCACTGTTGTGATCGTTGTGCTGGCTAGGTGAGTTGGCGCAAAAATTTCGGCAAAACTAACTATATAAGTTGGGATTGCAACTTTTTAAGCTTGGTGGCGATTTCCAGATTGTCGGGCTGGATCTGTAAAGCGATCTTATAAAAGGCGATCGCCTGGTCAGAATTTCCCTGAGATTGATACAATCCAGCTAATTTGCCATAGATTTCGGGATCGTCGGGGGATACTTCTAGAGCTTTGAAATAGGCAGTCTCATCTTCAGGTTCTTGTTCGAGGGATTTTTGATAGTATTGCTTAACTTTTTCTAGATCCGAGTTTGATCTTTGTCGCAGCACATCACTGAGCTTGTCTTCCGTCTTCGGCAGATCTGGAGTAATTTCTAAAGCACGTCGATAGGCACTAACTGCCCCATCCCAGTCTTGAAGCTCTGCCTTGACATCGCCCAATTTATGGTGCGCCCAATCAAAATCAGGATGTAATTCAATTGAATTACTTAATGCCTCTGCTGCTGGCTGCCATTGTTTTAGTTCCAGCAAAGCCGAACCTAAACCATAATGTGACCAGGAGGAAGTCGAACCAAGCTTAATTGACTTGGTATAGGCATTTACTGCTTCTTGCCACTGTTGCAATTCTAAATAAGCTTGACCTAAGCCGTGATATGCATAACCAGAATTATTATTAAAGAGGATCGCCTTTTCATATGCGCCGATTGCCTCCTGCCATAATTGCTGCTGGCTCAAGCTATTACCTAATTGATAATAAGCCTGCCAAGATTCGGGATTTTTGCTGATAGCCTGTCGGAGAATTTTTACTGCTTCAGCATATCGCTCTAACTTAGTCAAAGATTCGCCTAAATTGCAGTATATATCTGCATTGTTTGGTTCTAAGGTAGCTGCCTGCTGAAAATAAGCTATTGTTTCCTGCCAGTTACCTAGCTGGGCGAGGGTTTTCCCGATGAAAACATAGTTTTGTGCTTGCTCTGGCGCAATTTTTGCTGCTCGACGATAACAACTTAAGGCTGTCTGAAAATCTCCCTGTTTAGTGGTAATTTCGCCGATGCGCCAATAAGCCTCAATAAAATCAGACTTATTACTGATAGCTCGACGATAACAGGCGATCGCTTCTTCAACTCGATTGTGTTGGAGTAGCTTATCTCCTAGTAAATAGTGATTTTTGGCTGAGGCTTCTTGAGGGTTAAGGCTGAAGCCTTGATAGTAGGCTAAATTGGCTTGGTCATGATTATTAATTTTTGACCAGGCTTTACCTAGATGGATGTAATACTGGGCTTCTTGGGGGGCAAGTTTGGTTGCTTTCTGATAACAAACAATTGCTTTTTGCCACTGCTGCTGTGCAAAATATAGTTGACCTAGCTCAAACAGAATTGATGCTGAATTAGGCTGTTGAGCTGCTGCTTGAAGATATAGTTTGATTTTATCTTCTGTGGTGGTTGTGGCTGGCTGTAGTTGAGGTGGATTCGCAGCTTTACTTTCGGGGAGCCTACTCATTACTGATTGAGTATTAGAGGCTGTAGGCGCATCAGGGTTAAGCAGGGCGCTGATTTGCTGCCAAGATTTTGATTGAGCTGGCGGTAAGCTAGGTTCTGTTTGTAGTTGAGCAAGTTTTTGATAATAAGACAAAGCAAGTTCCGTCTGACCATCTTGTTCCAAGGCATCCGCTAATCTTGCATAGGCGTTTAGAAAATTGGGATCGAGATCTACACAACTTTTATAGCAGGCGATCGCCTGCTGCCTATTTCCTTCTGCGAGTAGATTATTTGCTAAGTTAAAGTGATTCTGTGGCGACAGCATATTCGGTTGAATGGCGATCGCCATAAAGAAGCACTCAGCAGACTTATGCTCTTCTCCTAGTTCATTCCAGACTCTAGCCAAATTACGATATGGGAGGGCAAAATCTGGATTAATTGTGCTGGATTTTTGATAATGTTCAATTGCCTGCTGCCATTTTCTTTGTCGAGCATAAATACTGCCTAAATTGCAGTAAATCTCTGCCATGTCGGCTTTAGCTTCAAGAGCTTTGGCATAAATGCCGATTGCTTCGGCGCTTCTACCTGAACATTGAAGACAATTTCCCCAAATCTTATATGCCATTGCCATTTTAGGCTGAACTCTTAATGCTTCCTGACAAGCAGCAATACTTTCTGACCATTGCTGTTGTTCAAAATACAATAAGGCTTGTTGAATATATAATTCCGCAGCAGGCATTCCTTCTGAAGGGAGTAAATTTACCTCTGTTTGACCGACACGAGGCAGTAAAACAAACTGCTCGCTTTGCCGAGATGATAGATCAATGCTGTTATCATCGGCCGAAGCATGAACCAGCTCTGAGTTAGTCAAATTAGACTCTAAAGACTTATGGGGCATTTTTGTTGATTAGCTTGTTGACTCAGTGTACTTGAACTTAGATTGGCAGCTGAAGACTTAGAGAAGTCTGTCACACTTTCTTGCAGCGAAAGATGCTCGGAATTTGCTTTGTCTTTGACTATAGTTTTGGCTTAATGTTAATAATAAAAGTTGTTGAACAAGCAAAAAATATTTGTTTAAGCAACTAATGATATCAAGGTTATTTTTGATTGAATTTTATGAGTTAGAATTTTAATCTATCAATTTCAATATTTTTAAATACTCTAATTAAATGATATTTATAACCTAAATATCGTCAATTGTCTTTATTCATTAATAATTAGTTAATAATAGTAAATATACGCAAGTTTAATGTAAGTAATATAACTAGAGGCACTGATGAACATATTCATCTTGTTAACAAGACATATTTACTAAGTTTCTCGTTATTTTTGAAAAAAGTATCATGTCCACATAATTATGGAAATATGATTTCAAGCTAGTTTTTAAGATTGCGATCGCACAAAAAACGGCACAATAAAATTATGTGCCGACTTCAAAAAAATATCATTGTTTATACTTAGATAAACAGTAATATCTTAAGCAAAAAGATAACTGTAATTTACAGTTTAAAGCAACTCAAAATCTTCGGTAGAATTTACAGAAGCATCTAGATCTTCAAATTTAATTACTTCTTCACCATCTATGGAAACTATTCCAGTAGCAGCATCGAAGTTAACTGAGTTGTTGTTTGACAAACCTTGGATAGAAACCTGATCCTGATCGATGTCAAAATCAGCAACTGTGTCCATTGAACCATCTTCAAAGTTTTCTAGGTCAAATACAAAAATGTCTTTGCCTTCACCACCAAAGATAATATCGTCGCCTTCACCACCACGGATAATGTCGTTGCCTTCACCACCATGAATTACATCATCACCTGTGTAGGCGAAAATTAAATCGCCACCTGTTCCTCCCAAGACGCTATCATCACCATCGCCACCACCGATAGTATCGTTGTCAGCGCCACCAAGGATAAAATCATCTCCATCACTAGCTGAAAGAAAATCATCCCCAGCCAAGCCATTCATTAGTTCACCATCGTTGGTGCCATATAAAACGTCTGCATTTTCTGTTCCAATAATATCTAATCCTTCACCGTTAAAATCGGCAACATCAAGATTTACTACGATCGATGACATATGTTTTCCTCTACAATCTTTCTTTATCTACTGAAATTTTTCCAAGCTGCCAAGGTAACAGCTTATTGTCCTTTTACCAAGGCTCAAAAGCTATGATATTGCCAAAATTTTCAATCATCAACTCAATGATCTTAAGCAAAAAAACATTGTAATCTTTGTAACTGTTGATAACAAAGATATTTAAACATTATTAATGCATTTGTAGTACAAAAACCGATTAATTTTTTTCGCCTGTAGGTGACGAAAAAAGCTTAAAAAGAGCCTTTTCGCTATGACTGAATAAATATTAATTTTTATGACAAAATTGAACTCTGCTGTATTTCGTGAGTAATTTCACTTAGAAGCAATTTACTATCTACGTATATATATGTAAATATAGCTTTTAAGCTTTTTGTGTAATCGGCAGAATCCCCTGAATTTTTAATTAGCTTAATCTTTTTGGAAAAATATTGTAATACTTTTTAATAATTAATTTATTGATAAATATTTGCAATAAACTTTCAAAAATGATAGGTTATTGATATCTGGTAAGTCGACCACTGCTTCAGTACTTACATGTTATTTTGCCGATTACTGACTAAATAAACCTCATGACTAATTCCAAATATTACTAATAGTTAATTAACAAAAAGTAATCATGAACCCATCTAACAAGAACAATAAAAATAAACTTCCCGAATGGCAATCAGCAAAAATGAGAAATCTGATTGAGGAACGTTGGTCAGAAGTATGGAAAATTGTTATGGATAGAGAACGTTCTGCTCAAAATTCAGATTGAGGTTTACAGCCAGGTTAAAGCGATCGCTTGATCGAGAGAAGCTGATCTTAATTACCAATAAAGTCGATGTAGGATCGCTTCTGCCATCTAGTCAAAAACTATGCTTTAGTTTACTGAAAATCATACTAGGAATTTTTTTCCTGAAAAATTTCTCTAACTTCGTGCCAAAGTTCCTTTAATAGCTGCTTTACCTGTTTCTCCTTGCGTGCTACAGCACTACCTGTCGATCCTAACTTCTCTTCAAATTCTGCTCTTTTGCGCTTAGTTGGTTCGGTAAAAACTTCTGGATCTTCTTTGGCTTTGTTGTACCATACCTTTGCGTCTTCTAGATATTTGCCAACTTCTCCATACTGTTCACCATAGCGATTGGCTAAATTTGCCTGTAGTACAGCGATTTGTGCTTTAAGACGAGCATAGTGTTTTTGCAGAATAGCAAATTCTTCACTATTACTGATATTAATTAGCGCTTCGGCGATCGCCTCTTTAACCTTATCAGGTTGAGTATCACTGTTGGTTTTAACTTCTGCCAAAGCCTCATCAATTTCAGTTTGTAATTTTTGCTCGTCTTCAACTACTTGAGCCTCTAAAGTAGTGATTTCCGATTGAGTTTGCGCAATTTTCTCTCTTCTGGCTTGACTAACACCATCAATTACTCCCTGAATGGATGCCGTCACTTCTTCTTTAACTTCGCCACCAGATTCTTTGACAGTTTCTGTCACAGCAGCGATCGCATCCTGTACTAAGTTAACGATTTCACTTCTACCCGACTTAACTTCAGAGACTGTTTCGGCGATCGCATTTTTAATAATTTCGCGAATCCTTTCGGTTTTTAGTTCTCCCGTTTGTTTTGCCTGCTTTAAATCGGCAACAATTCTTTCTTTGCTTGATTCCGACATGATTTAATACCTCTTACTACCTATCTTGAATGAATCATTAAGTCTCGTAACACTTCGATCTTAGAATTTTCACGAGAGTTTTGTACCGTTCTTAAGGTAGAAAAAACCAGACAAAAGTGATGCTTGGAGGCAGAAGTGCAGTTACTCAAAGTCCATTATTTTCACCGAGTTCACAAGAACTGCTGTCGATGGTAATTTTTGATTGGGACAAATCAGTTTAAGATAATATAATCGCAATAAAACTTAATACTTGCATTTAATTATGGCAGCAAAAGTAGAAATATATACCTGGAGTCGTTGTCCGTTTTGTGTCCGAGCAAAAGGACTATTGGATCGAAAAGGAGTTGAGTATACAGAATATTGTATTGATGGTGATGAAGATGCTAGAGATAAAATGAGATTAAGAGCTAATGGCAGATCGAGCGTACCACAAATCTTTATTGACGATCGCCATATTGGCGGATGTGATGATATTTATACTTTAGAAAGAAAAGGAGAATTAGAAGCTTTATTGTAGAGAAGTATTCTTAAGCTGTATTTTATTAAGATCAAAGAGAATTTGTTTGAAAAAAAAGAACGCTGTATGAACCTGTAGCAATCCTCTCGATTTTATTCATTGAAACTAGTACAGCAATTAGTAATCAGTCCTAAAAGACATTCTCCTAAAGGATTAGCCCTAAAGGATTAGCTTCGCGTCCTTCGCGTCCTTCGCGTCCTTTGCATCACAGCTCCGCATATGGTATAAGCTTCGCAAATAATCAGTAATTAATGTACGCATTATCAATTCCTACTTGGATAGTTCATGTCTCTAGTGTTTTAGAATGGGCTGCTGCAATTTATTATATTTGGCAGTATGGAGAAGTTACGGGCGATCGCGCCTGGTATAACTTATCTTTTGCAATGTTACCAGCCTTAGTTAGTGCTATGTGTGCCTGTACCTGGCACTTTTTTGACAATACCCAATCCTTAGACTGGCTTGTGATTCTTCAAGCAGCAATGACGGTAGTGGGTAATTTTACCGTATGTATAGCAGCCTGGGGAATCTGGCGTAATGGAACAAAGTCATCGAAGGATGAGACAAGGGTAGTTGAACATGAATAAAGAAAGTCTATTTGCTATTTCTTTGTTTCCCTATCTAGGTTTCTTATGGTTTATGACTCGTTCAGGCAAAACACCGCGTTTAGCCTTAATTGGTTTTTATGTACTGTTGATTTTTGTGGCGGTGACAATTCCTGCGGGAATTTATGCCCAAGTACATTATGGAAAAGAATTAGCCAATGTAGATTGGCTACATGGTAGTGCTGAACTATTTTTAACTTTGTCAAATATCTTAGTAGTTTTAGGCTTTCGTCAGGCAGTTATTGAGCAGAAAAATAAGTCAAACAAGTAATGTTAGCATCTGATTAGTTGGAAACGATTGGCGATCGCGTCTCGGTTTAGTCAGACATCCTCTCAAACCATCAGAGTTATATCAGCTTGGAACAAAATCACCAGTAACATTGATTTAGATCGTGCCTTTTTCAAAAGCAAATGTCGAAAATATGATCAAATAACTTATTTGATGATCGACATCGACTATGAAAAACTCTAATTTTGCTGTCAAGATATTATCAAGCACTCTGTTTATCTTCCCTACATTAATGATATCTATGATGCCAGTAAATGCAGCGCCTGATTCGTGTAAAAACTCAGCTATTACATTAATCAAAAATACAAGTATTTTGGAAACAAATATATACAATTTGAAAAAATAAACGAGCAAAGCTATAAGCTATAAGCCAATCAGAAATAGTTTTAAACTACTCCTGATTGTACAGTAGACTACCAAACTTTGTTTGGTAGGGGTTTTAAACCCTCTAGCTTAGAGCTTACAGCTTACAGCTTTTGATAAATCAAAATATCAATTTTTAATAGCTTTACATTCCAATTTCTATCGTTTTGTAGAGCTATTTATTGTTAGCTCAATTGATTTTCCTGTCTTAAATAAGCTTCAATTAAAAAGTTCAAATTGCCATCCATTACGCCGTTAACGTCAGTTGTCTCAGTTTCAGTGCGTAAATCCTTGACCATTTGGTAGGGATGAAAAACATAGTTACGAATTTGATTTCCCCAAGCAGCTTCGACAATATCACCGCGAATTTCGGCGATTTCCTGCGCTCGTTGTTCTTCTGCGATAATTAGTAGTTTGGCTTTCAAGAGAGCTAAGGCGCGTTCTTTATTTTGCAATTGCGATCGCTCTTCAGTACAGCGCACAGCAATTTTAGTCGGTAGATGAACGATTTGTACCGCTGTTTCTACCTTATTGACATTTTGCCCACCCGCGCCACCAGAACGAGAAGTCTTAATCTCTAAATCCTTATCGGGAATCTCTAACTTTAATGCTTCATCGCCTAAATTGGGCATTACTTCCACTCCCGCAAAGCTAGTTTGTCGCTTACCGTTAGCATTAAAGGGAGAAATTCTAACTAGACGGTGAGTACCTTTTTCACCTTTTAAATAGCCGTAGGCATAGCGTCCGTCAATTTCTAGAGTAGCGGATTTAATACCTGCTTCATCTCCCGCCGAAGATTCGGCTAGACGAACTTTGTAGCCTTCTTTCTCTCCCCAGCGGGTATACATGCGCAAGAGCATTTCTGCCCAATCTTGAGCATCTGTCCCTCCTGCGCCAGCATTAATAGTTAATACTGCGCCTTTGGTGTCATAAGTGCCAGATAAAAGTTGCTGGAGATCCCAGAGTTCTAACTCTTGGTTTAACTGTTCTAGGCTAGTTTGAGCTTCCGTAGCCAGGGATTCGTCTAATTCTAATTCCAATAATTCAGCGATCGCTTTGGCATCTTCGAGAATATTCTGCCAACGTTGATACTGCTCCAAACTTGACTTGGAATCATTTAATTCTTGTAAAACTTGCTGTGCTGTAGTCTGATCGTCCCAAAATTCAGGCTGTGCTGCTCTTTGCTCCAAATCTTGAACTTTAGCCCTAATTGCAGGAGGGTCAAAGATATTCCTGAGTTTTACCCAGGCGTAAGGCGATCGCTTCGATACTACGCTTTAATTCGGATACTTCCATGACAGAAACTAGTTACTGTTGGCTATTTAATTATTAATTATTTAGTGATTAATTTTCCATTAATTTAAGGTATTGACTCTCTAATAAAAAAGCCCCTTGAACAAAACGAATCCCATAATAACCTCCAGGACGACGATCTAAGATCGTACCTGCTTCGCCAATAGCTAGAACATCAGGCGATCGCAACATGGGCATTGGTTCTGCGGTTTTAATATAGGCAGGTAGAGCTATGATCTTAACGCGATCGCCTACCTTAAAATTCTTTGGTTCATTGTTCATAAGTACCTAAAGCAAAACTTCTTGTGTCAAAAAAACTTAAGGCAAGCAAAAATCACCGTCCTCCATAACGTTGTTCTGCCCAGGGTTCACCTCGCATATGATAGCCATTCCGTTCCCAGAATCCCGCTTCATCGTGGTCCAAGAACTCAATACCGTTAATCCACTTGGCACTTTTCCAAGCATAGAGATGAGGCACTACCGACCGCAAAGGCCCACCATGATCCGCAGGTAAAGGCTCGCCATTGAGAGTATGAGCCAGAAAGTTTTCGGGTCGAGCAAAGTCTTCTAAGCTTAAGTTGGTCGTATAGCCACCATAGCAGTGCTGTAAAACATGGGTCGCTTTGGGGTCGATCTTCAGCGCAGCAAATAGATCGGTAATTTTTACTCCCCTCCAGGTAACGTCTAGCTTTGACCAACGAGTTACACAGTGAAAATCGGCAGTAAACTCTTGCTGAGGTAAATTCATCAAATCCGACCAGTCGAAAGATTTGTTCTCTACTAGTCCCCAGACCTTAAATAACCACTGATCCGTACTGACCTGGGGAGTTTCTCCATAAGAAAGCACAGGAAAACCCTTGGCTAAATACTGACCAGGAGGAACGCGATCGCTTTGGGATAGTTCTGGTTTCTCAAAAAATTTTCTGGACATAACTTAAATCATGAACATCAAAAATAGCAGATGCTTAAGCAATACTTCTAGATTAACTCGCTTCTATCAATCATAAAGGTTTTGCAAGGGACAAAATTATGATTTCTCAATTCTCTAAACAAACTATGGTCACATTAATGCTAAAACCGCCAGAAAAAAGATTAGTAGCCTTGCGTCAATAATACCTATAAGGTTTATTTACTCAAACAACTAAAACAAAAATACAAACACTTACTAAAGCTTTTTTCTATATAAATAGGACAATTCAATTTAAGCTTATAAACCTAGGGATCAAGACCTATTTATCTTTAATGGTTACTTATCTATTTAAGCGATTTTAAAATATATCTTTAGAAGTAGCAAATTTTTCTATAAATATGGTTTATTAAAAAATCAATATTATTATTTAGGCAAGATAGTAGAGTTATGGTGATAGTTGAGTCAAAAAAGAGCGACAATGACGCAGATGCTGTTAACAAATCTCAATCAGGACAGTTAATTATCATTGGTGGTGCGGAAGATAAAGAAGGGGAATGTCAAATACTCAGGGAGTTTATCCGTCGTGCAGGAGGTAGAGATGCCAAAATTGTCATCATGACTGTAGCAACATCTTTGCCAGGGGAAGTCGGTTCAGACTATCGATATTTATTTGAAAAGTTGGGTGCAGATCGAGTAAAAATTGTTGATACTGAACAAAGAGAAGATGCCAGTGACTCAGGTAATCTAGAAGTGATTGAAAATGCCACTGGAGTGTTTTTTACAGGAGGCGATCAGGCACGTATTACTAATGTGCTTAAAGACACTGCAATTGATGACTTACTTCACCAAAAATTTGAGCAGGGTTTGGTAATAGCAGGTACAAGCGCAGGTGCGGCTATGATGGCTGACATTATGATTGTCGAAGGAGAGGGAGAGACTAATCCTCGTCTGGATACAGTTACTTTAGAGCCAGGAATGGGTTTTTTAAGCCAAGTAGCGATCGATCAGCATTTTTCCCAAAGAGGAAGATTAGGTCGATTTGTGTCTGCCTTAATTCAACAACCTGCCGTCTTAGGTTTTGGCATTGATGAAAATACAGCGATCGCCGTTAACGGAGATGAAATTGAAGTCCTGGGCGAAGGTGCAGTCACTATTGTTGATGTAGCTAATATTAGTCATACTAACTTAAAAGAATCTCTACATGATGAAGCTTTAGCAATCTGCGGTGCTAAATTGCATATTTTACCCAATGGTTATCGTTTTAGTTTGAAAAAACGAGATTGCCTGTGTTAATTGCCGATCCTTGCCACCTCTTGTTTCATGGACTCAGCAATTGCCAAAATCTGACTTAAGCCAGATAGCAAGAGTTAAACTACAGTGTTTAAATAATCTGTATTAATTAACCTGGGGTAACTATGGCTACGGGAATGATGGTCGAAGGAACATGGACGAACGAAGAGTATCAACAGGATAAAAAAGGACGCTTTCAACGTAATCCGACTACCTTTCGCCATCAGATTACTGCCGATGGTTCGAGCGGTTTTCCCGCCGTTGCCAACCGCTATCATCTTTATGTCTCCTACGCCTGTCCTTGGGCGCATCGCACTTTAATTATGCGTCAGTTGAAAGGATTAACGGAGGCAATAAGTATTTCTGTAGTCGATCCTTTGATGGCACAAGATGGTTGGGAATTTAATAACTTTCCAGGAACTATTCCTGATACGGTGAATCACGCCAGGTATTTAAGAGAAGTATATGCGATCGCCGATGCAAAATATACGGGAAGAGTTACAGTCCCAATCTTATGGGACAAACAAACTGGATCTATAGTGAACAATGAGTCTCGTGAAATTATCCGCATGTTGGATACCCAGTTTGGAGACATAGCTCAAAACCAAATCAATCTATATCCCCATGAATTGCAGGAGACAATAGATCGAGCGATCGACGATATTTATGACCCCATTAATAATGGAGTCTATAAAGCTGGATTTGCCAAATCCCAAGAGGCTTACGAAGAGGCAGTTAAAAAATTGTTTGCTGCTCTAGATTACTGGGAAGATATGCTGGCAAAACAAGATTATCTGTGTGGAGACAGTTTAACCGAAGCAGATATTTGTATGTTTACTACCCTCTTTCGTTTTGATGCAGTCTATTATGTGCATTTCAAATGCAATCTGCGCCACATTTGGGACTATCCAAATCTATGGAACTATGTCAAGAAAATTTATCAACATCCTCAAGTAAAATCCACCTGCAATCTTGAACATATCAAGCTGCATTATTATCAAAGCCATCCCCACATTAATCCTAGTGGCATAGTTCCCTATGGGCCAGCGATCGAGTTTACTTAACAAGTGACTATTTGATCCCAGCCTGTAGGGGGGCTTTGCCAATATATTTCCATTGAAGCTAGTATGCTACCGTGTAGCTGGCATGGTCAAAAACCGTAAACTCAGCCGAGCAATTAGTGATGCTGGGTGGAGTAAGTTCAAAACCATGCTAGAATCTAAATGCGATAAGTACGGTAAAGATTTAACTATTGTATGTCCTAGCTAGTTCCATCAAAGCTCCCCAATCTGCTACTTTTGCCTCATGTATTTTTTGATGCACGAACGTAGCTGTACTATTAGTTTGGTCCTTGATCTTGGTAACTTGATCGCTCATTATTTCGATCATATTCCCTGATGCGGCTGTTTTGACCCATTGCGTCGTAGAAGAGAGAATCATTTCTTGCAAGGAAGCGAAAGAGAGCTGATCTGTTAATTCTGCAATCTGATCGATCCCAGCATCTGATAGACCCATTGGCGATCGCTTTGGCGATTTTTTGACACTATTATTCCACTGCTCAATATAAGAGGCACGTTCTATTATGCCTGGTAATTTAAACTCATACTTGCTATCAAAACGACCAGCACGATCGCGCAACGCTGGGTCGATTCTTTCAGGATGATTGGTTGTCGCTAAAATCAAGACACCTTGATTAGAGCCAAAACCATCAACTACGTTTAAAAAGGACGAGCGATTGCTATCATCGATTAAGGAATCGAGATCTTCTAGAACAATAATACAAGGTGCCATCTGCCGTGCCTGCTCAAATACCCTGCTAATGTTACTAGAGGAAGTCCTACAGTAAGACTTAAAGCTTTTCACGTACAAACAGGGTTTTTGTGCTTGATTAACTATAGCTTTAACAGTGTGAGTCTTGCCGTTACCCGGCGATCCAATGAATAAAATGCCACGTTTCCAAGATACGCCGTAATCTTCATAAATTTTACGTGAGGCGAAAAAGCTGCTGATTTCGTCTTCAATGTCCTCTTTAAGAGTCCCGCTCAAAATTAAGTTATCAAAATTTGAACTTTTGATCGACTCAAACAGTTCTTTATCTTTTCTCCAGTCGCCGTTTTCATAGACTAAATTCTCACCTTTAACTTTCGTATTTGATTTACAAACCGCACTCAAGAAATCGTTCGCAACTTCTTTAGTGTTAGCTAAAATCCAGTAGTATTGAACTGGATGAGAACCCTGTTGCCACGTCATTAAGAGCAAATTGAGCTTATTTTCTTGCCATGTGACCTCAAAATAGCCATTTACCGGGGTTTCGTAAAGTCCATAGCTCCTATACCACGTAGTCTGGCTCTGGTTGTAACAATATCTTGCCGACTTCACAATACAAGGATTTGCCTTGGCAAAAGCTGTCACATTAAAGGCACAATCATGACCTTCGATGAATTCTTTGTTGGGAAATTTCGAGAACAATGACTGGCTAACATAATAGGAAATTTCATTAGGGCTGAGACTGAGGGCTTTTTTAATGATCTTTTTCATTGTTTTGATTTGTTTAAAAGGTTTATTTTAGGACTTCTTTAGATTAGCTGAAACAACTTTATAACTCAATTTTTCCAAGAATTAAAAATTTAAATCCTCTTAAGCCTCTTAGCGTAAGCATTATAGTTTAGGGCTACAGTATGTTCAGAAATCTAATTTTCTTGGTTGGGGGGTATTAAATTCACGTCAAACGTTCTATACTAGAAGACAAATAATTCACAAATAATTTTTTAAAACAATGCCAAAGTTGAGTTACGGGTCGACTATAGAAAAGCGAGCTTGGACACTTTTGTCAGTCCTAATCGAGCGTGCAGGACAGTCAGGTGTGCAAATGTGTCAAATGGGAGATGGAAAACCCTACCTGAAGGTAGAGGCAACGCTCGAAACCATATCAACCTGGGCAACTCAATCAGATTCAAATTGTCCATTGGCAATTGAGCAAATACGTCTGCTCCTGACCCAAAATTTTGGACAAAAGTTCTTAGGCATTATGACTGACCTGATAACAGAAAGAGGAGGTCCACAAGCAAGACCCTGGAGATTTAAGATAACTATATGGTCTAAAAATAAGTCTGACAATGAATCGTACTTCGCTTCTGCATGGTCTGTTGCCAAGGAAAACCAACAATCAACTAACTCTTCTCAGGTGTTGAACTCGAGTCATCAGATATCATGTGAAGAGCGATATGATGTTCTCTTGTACTATGACGAAGAAGATAAAAATATAGTTAAAGAGATTGAAGAAAAACTAAGCAGAGAAGGAATAAAAGTGAGAACTGCTGAGCAGAATCGATGCCCTGGTCAAAGCAATTATAAAGAATGGGAAAAGCAGAGCATAGAGCAATGTAATTCAATCGCAGTTTTTGTTGGCAGTCATGACTCGGCTCTCTGGCAAGACAAGAAAAAACTTTCCTTCTTAAACAAATTTTACAAAAGTATTAGGTCAGACGCAAAAAAACGTTTTCCGATACCTGTGCTTCTCCCAAATGCTCCCTTAAATGCTTTCGAGCAAAAATCAGTTCCTCGCTACCTCAAGGGAGATAGAAATGCTGTTGATTTTACCCAGGGAGTTTTTACTGAGAAGATTAACGATTTAATCTATGGGATTACAGGAGAGGATCAATCCAAAAAACAAAAGTTTTTGACACTTATAAGTCATAACCATAAAGATTTAAAGACTGATCAGTCTACAGAAGTAATTATTCCAGTATATGCTATGAAAGCATTAGAGCCAAAAAATGAGACTGAGGCCGCGAGTTTACCGTACAAAGCAACAGAAAATCTTCTAAACGAAAATAAAAATATTTACAACGCAAATTTGAATGATGTAAATGCTTATACAAGTATAACGCATGCATATAATGACAACAATTTGCCTATGCCTGATTTGATTGGAAATCATACAAGGGACGGAAACAATCTTGGTCTTTTGGAACAAAAGAAACAAAAGGAAAAAAATCATATTTTGATAGGACTTTCAACTCACATATTATATTTGCTTCAAAAAGAGAAGAGTATTAATAGTCTGACTAAAGGGCAATATTTTTACGTCGGTACAACTCCAGATAAGAAATCAGATGAGAAAGAATACAATTTATTCTGGATAAAATGCGGTCGCTTTTATAAGCACAATGAACTATCTCTAGATACTAAATGGAGTTATTACAAACAGAATAAAAATAAAAGGTATGACTATGCGATATTTGCAAAGTTTGCAGCTCGCAGTAAAACAATAATGGTATATGGTGGGCTAACAGCAATAGCCACTGAAAGACTTGCACTTTATTTTAGGGACTATTGGGAAAAAATTTATGACAAATTGAAAGATGAAAAAGGTGGAAGCTTAAACCCTAGCGATGCATTTGCAGTGGTTATTGAAATTCCTGGGGTTGAGGTATCCGATCAAGAGCTAGAGTTAAGAGAATGTAAAATTGTAGAAGTATGTATTAACAAAAATCCTTAATTTATCTAAAAAAGTATTTTAAGCTAAAACTGAGTTTGTCAAACCTTAACTTGTACATCAATCTTGTGTTTTCGTGCAAAGTTATTTTGCCTGCATCAATTTTTGGTAATCATAGTAAGACATTTTTACTGCCTTATCAAAGTCGCAGGTTGCTACCTGAGAGAAATTATTAGTATGTGGTTGAATATATTTGTCGGTTATATTCAGTGTCGAAATTCCTACATCTGATGGCATCAAAGTGTGATTCACAAAACGAGGAAAACAAACGACACTAGCAAAATCAAAGGGTATTCTAACAACAGTATCAAATTCTAATCTTGGGTCATGAATCACAAAATCTGCACTTGTTAATTTGTATTTAGATGTAGCAATAATAATTGAATCGACTTCATGGTAATGCGGCTCAATATTATACTCATTAAATTTAATGTCTTTAGATTTATCATCATGAGGCGAGTCGTGAACAAGCCTTGCTGCAAACTCTTTCATGTATAGTAGAGTTGATGTCGAAGGTAGTTGATGTGGTAGATAAAAAGGGGCTGTTTCAAACAGTTTATCTTTATCTAAAGTATTAATGAGTTCGAGACTAGGATGGTAGCATTCATCCACGTTAAATAAAATCTTTCCCTCGTCCCAACTTTGGCGAATAAAATCTTTGAATCTCTGCTGGGTTATATCTCCAACGATAGAGTTTACAATCTTTTCAATTTCATTATGAATACTTGAAATTAAAATCGTTTTGTCACTTAATTGATTTTGCATTTATTCTTGTTTAAACAACTAACCCGCCCCTATGCAGTATCCTTCTAAAAACACCCTGACTCAACCCTATTAACGGGACTTAAACATAACATATAAAAGTATAAGCACAAAAAACTAGAATGAAATGTGCCTTTTCAAACTTTTATGTCTAATGGTAGGCTTTTTTTCCATCATTATAGATGGGTTGTTACCACTACATTGTCATTATCTGTTTTGTGAGGTAGTGCGTTGGGCGGTTTCACCGACTTGAAGCAACTACCAAACTCGAAAAGCCAATTTCTCCTATATATTGACGACCCACTCCTGCGGTGAAATTGCCCACAGCCCGCGAGTCAACGGTTTCCTCAGCGTATAAAACGGAGCAAGCAACCACTTTTACAATGCCCCGAATCATCAATAATCAGGCTTAATCCTCTACTTATTCTGGTTTGGCATTTGTTCATCACCTCTAAAAGACGCTTATTTATCTCGTCCGCAGACCAAGTAGCTTCAGTTACAAAGCGATGCAGCGGACGCGAAGCTAATCCTTTGAGTTTACTTAACAAATCTCTATTTACGACAGGTTAACAATAAAACTGCAACAAAAACTGAGTGCGAATCTACAAGGAAACACACCCATTATTTTACTGATTTACCTGTCAACGTTTGCACAGCAAAATCTATTCTTCGTCTTCGTCTTCATCATCTTGAGGATAAACAAAACTATTAGAACGTCCAGACAAAACTGATTTGCCTAAAGATAAAGCTTTTTGAGCTTCTACCGCAGCTTTACGCTTCCAAACCGCTTTACGACTATCACGTTTCGATTTAGAAGTTTTCTTCTTGGGAACTGCCATATTATTTAATTTAAAAAGACAACCTTACTATTGTAATGGTTCTGTTCCAAAAAACTAGAGGGTTTGACCAGGAAATAAGCTCATTCCTCCAACAAACTGAGTTTCATCAGCTTCAGGCGAGTCTAAAAACTTTTGGTGAACAATGTTGCGAAACTCTTCTAAGTCTGTTTTCCAGTGATTGAGAAAGTTAGTCATCTGAGTCATTATGCTAGATGATTCTACTGCGCCTAGGTTGACGTTGTAATTAAAGTTACCTGAAAAAAGAATTGCTGCGATGGGACTTTCTTGGGGCTTTTGTAATTTTGCCTCAGAAATACTAATCGTCAGTTGGCATCTTTCTAGATGATACATAAGGTTAATACCTGCCTGGAGCGGAGTTTTGCCAATAAATTTCCATGCCCCTGAACCGAGTAAAGATTCGGTTATATATTGACGCACTGCTTGAGGAGTAGCAGGAAACGGAAGTAAAATTTTAGGACTAAAGCTCAAGCCCATATATTTGGCGTGAGGCAGTTTTTCCACGTATTTGCCTGCCACTTGCTGGATTGCTATGTCTTGTGATTGTTTATTGGTGAGAGATTCACTAAAAGTAATGGTGCGAGGTTGAGCATTAATGCCGACACCGTTAGTGAAATTTAATTGAGCAAAATTAGGATTTACTACTGGTTGTTGAGCTAATTGCCAATCTTGAGGAATAATACCGCTCAATTTGAGAAAATCTTGACCGATTGTGGTGGGAATTAAATCCTGGGCGGCGATAATCAGAGATATTTCTTCAATCGATTGGGTATTACTTGGTGAATTAATTACGGATGCTACATTTGCTGTTGTCATGAGGATTTAGTCAGCCAAAACTGCCACTTAAGGTGTACAGCCATTCCCTCCCGCAACGATCCCAAATAATGGGAGTCTTAATTACATCTAAATGTCTTGATAGCAATAAATTTAGTCGCAAGTTTTAGGAATGACCATAAATTAATTTGCCCAAAAGAGCAGCAAAATACACCAGATTCTAGAATCTCGTCAGCCAGCTAGCGCGATCGCGAATTCCTCAAAAAGAGCTAAGTTTTACTCCTGCTTAGTTGGTTTTTAACTGGTTTGGTTTAGCCTGGCTATTGCTCAAAGGCTCTGGAGTTTTGCTGCCAGTATTAATTGCTTCACTCTTAAGTGTTGATACTGCTTTGGCGTATTGAGGATCCGCTGGCGTTGCCACTAAATCTGGATTGGTGCTGAGATTAGTTTGATCTGCACGGCTTAAGTCAACCGTAATATCGGGGGCAATACCTTTTTTGTTAATATCAACTCCACTAGGAGGATAGTAACGAGCGATCGTTACTGCTAAACCAGAACCATCGGAGAGAGAATGGACAGACTGGACAGTGCCTTTGCCGTAAGTACGACTACCTACTACTGTCGCTCGGTGGTTTTCTTTTAACGCTCCTGTGAGAATCTCACTGGCGCTGGCAGAATAGCCGTCAACCAAAACTACCAAAGGTAAGTCAGTTAAAGCTTTACCGTTAGCAGAGAATTTTTCATTCCCTCCTTTGCGGTCAATAGTGGAAACGATCGCTCCTTGAGACATCCACATCCGCGCAATTTCTACACCAGAGAATAACAATCCACCTGGATTGCCCCGTAAGTCTAAGATAAAACCAGAAGCTTTTTGT
>NZ_PVWF01000124.1 GCF_003003995.1 Pleurocapsa sp. CCALA 161
AAACCGAGGCGGTATTCGCTGCGCTCAATACACCCGCCTCGGTTTTAGCGGGGGTCTCCACGGGAGGAGTCAGATGAAAAAAAATCCTTATTAATAGAGATGTCTTAAAAGCTAATAGCTGCCAACAGTAACTCTATCGATTTCATACCTGAATTCAGCAACGCTCAAGTTCTTAGCTATTCTGTTTGCCACAACAGGGTAAATAAAACCAATTAACAATAAGTCCGATCCAGAAAATTTAAGATTTAGATCGGACTTTCCGAACTCACATTCCTAAAGCTTCCACATCCCGTAATTATTAAGGGCAAATTCTAGCTGAATCATTAGTCGAGGTGCAGTAATTGGCGGTGAGCCACGATGAAAACAAAAAGGATCTTCTGCAAAGCCAAATCCTGCTCGACCACAAATATTAACTATACTTTCCAAACCGTAGTAGTCGGCAATTTTTTGATCGGATTGACTTCTAACAAGATAGTGCAACAATTTACGTTTTTTATGGCTACCCGCAACACAGCGATGAGAACCACTCAAGGAGTCTACGTCTGTCAGATAAAAGAAAAATTTGAGAGCGCGATAATCATCTAAATCATAGTGAAATCGAAGCGTTGGGATACCAATTTCTCCTTTTTGGGCATAGGCTTGTTTGCTGCCAACAAAAGTCCAGCCCATTTGACTACGAACTAAGACAGGTTCTTTTCCTAAATATTTTGTCGCAATTTCTCTCAGTTTTGGATCATTATTTAGCTTCTGCATAGCTAAACATTCAGAGTTAACTGCTAAATAGTTAGCAGTAATAATTTGATAATTATATTGCTTGGTAGCCTGATTTTTGTCACTATACTTAAATTCAAAACCACGCTTGCCATCAATGCTAATATTTGCAGTATGCGCATATTCTAAAATTTCTTTTAAGATTGACTGAGAAAGCTGCAATCCCAAATAATAGCCATCTTTTTTAATTAATTTTACCGCTATTTCCGAATCTATATCTTTGAAAATTGATGATACTTTTTTCCCATAATAATTTTGCTTTTGTGTTATGTCGCGATCGCTATATAATAATTCACCCAATTTTCGCCCCAAAGGCAATCTAGCTATAAGAAACATCAATAACCATCTATAGTTTCCCCTAACTGTTATAAAATATTGATAGTATTTTTCTAGCTTCAGCCCTATTTTTGAGCAAGTAAATCTGTAAGAAAGCTGTCTATTTAGCTCCTCTAAAATATTAATAAAATACATAAGTATGAATTGAAACTAAATTATAGTAATAAACATAAAAGACTGAGACAGTCTTTCATAAATGCTGTCTACTAATGACCAATAAATGGTACTCGGTATATACGTAAATGTAAATACTTAAAAGAGATTTTAGATCAATTAATAAAATGTAATTTAGTTGAATAAAGTAAATTTCTAAGTAAATATTATATTTATTTTATTTTTTGGCTTGATTGTAGTTATTAGCTAGTATAAGAACACTTTAACTAGGGTTTTCCAAGCCATTTTAAAATAATCATCAGTAAAATTTGCTTGACAAAATTCAAAAAAATCAAGATGATTAGAGATTGGGCATCACATAACTTGCTCGGAGCGGGTTAAACATTAAAATGTCAGGGCGAAATTAAGAAATTGACATGATTAACCTCTGGTTGATTTCTACTTTTGCTTGACTACCCTTACGGCAATCTTAGAAGAGAGAAATTTTATGACTTACGCAATTGTAGAAATAGGCGGAACGCAAATCATAGTTGAACCAGGTCGTTTTTATGACATCAATTTACTAGATGCCGAACCTGAATCGGGTTATACCATCGACAAAGTTTTATTAGTTAACAATGACAACGAAGTGAACGTGGGTCGTCCCTATGTTGAAGGTGCTACCGTGGAAGGTACGGTGATGCGTCACAGACGAGGCAAAAAAGTAATTGTCTACAAAATGCAGCCCAAAAAGAAAACTCGTAAAAAGCGTGGTCACCGCCAAGAATTGACTCGCTTAATGATCAATTCGATTAGTATAAATGGTTCAGTGGTTGCTCAAGTAGAAACAGAAACAGCAGCAGCAGCAGCAGAATAGCAAATTTTTAACTACAATCTAAATTTAGATATTACAGCAAAGGAAAAAACATGGCTCATAAGAAGGGAACGGGTAGTACACGTAACGGTCGTGATTCTAACTCTAAACGTTTGGGTGTCAAGCGTTATGGTGGTGAAGAAGTTACTGCTGGCAGCATTTTAGTTCGTCAAAGAGGAACTAGCGTATATCCAGGTAACAATGTTGGTCGGGGTAATGATGACACCTTATATGCTTTGATTCACGGCGAAGTGAAATTTGAGTATAGAACTAGAAGCCAAAAGAAAGTAAGCGTTTATCCTATCGCTCAAAGCGCAGTCTAGAATTTTTACCAGCATTAAATTTTATTTGATTTAAGATTTAAACACAAAGCACTCACCTTGGTGGGTGTTTTTTTGTGCTTTGGCTAAATTAAGTAAGACAATCAGTAAGTCTAATACTCTAATACTCTAATTAAATTGAGGATTGTACTCTTAATGTTTCAGCCACAAGATGATTTCAACCAAGATCAATCTCAAAATGCTCAAAATAATAGTTCAGATCCAAACTTGGATAACATTGATGCCAATATATCCGCAGAAAGTGTTGCTGTGCGCAAAAAACAGCTTGAGAGCATTTTTATTAAGCTAATTGTTTTTGGTTTGGCAGTGGGAGCAGTTCTAGGTATTGGTGCATATTATTTGCTCCATAAATTTGGTATGACTAAAAAACCAGATCAGCTAGAACAAGAAAAAATAATAGAGCAAAGAGAACAAAATCCTGCTAATCCCGTGCAAAAAATTCATGATTTTCCCGCATCAGATACTGATGATTATCGGTTTCGGCTCTAAGATCATGATTTGATGACATTACTGATCCCAGAGCTTAGATATTTGTCATGATATTATGACAAATATCCCTTTAGAATCCAATAAACTCGTAAAATAACCAAAGTACCTAGTAATAACTTGATCCCCAAGCAGATTTTCTTGCTATAACAGATTCAAGTGGTTAAAACCTTTCCCACACTCGTACACATCATAAAAATAATTTAAATAGACGCGGAATAATTAAGGTTAAAAGATGAAGACAAAGGAGTAAAACCTTTTACTGACTCTTATAGATGGCTGCCAGCAGCTAAACAACGTCTAATTAATCAGGGGCTGTAAGTTAATGGCAAAAGAACGACCACCACTAGAAGAAATGACTCTAAGGCAGCTAAGGAAAGTTGCCAGCGAATATAAAATATCCCGATATAGCAGAATGCGTAAGTCGCAACTGCTAACTTCTATTAGAGAAGCAATTAAAAACACAGAACAGGAAAGATTTTCTCAGGATTCATCAGATATGCAGGAGGAACAAGTGAAAGGGACGAAATTTGAAGTCGGTCAGGAAGAAGATATGATGGAAACTCTTGCTTCGGTAGACCAGGATTTAGGAGAACTTCCTGACGGTTATGGCGAAAGCCGGATCATGCTGATGCCTCGTGACCCACAGTGGGCTTATGCTTACTGGGATGTCCCTAACGATCACAAAGAAGAGTTACGTCGTCAGGGTGGACAGCAACTGGCAATTCGTATTTATGACGTTACCGACGTTGATCTTAATCATCAAGCACCTCACAGCGTTCAGGAATATCTGTGTGATGAAATGGCAAGAGAATGGTATTTACCAATTCCCGTTAGCGATCGCGATTATGTAGCAGATATTGGCTACCGTTGTGCTGATGGACGTTGGTTAGTCTTGGCTCGTTCAGCTACCGTGAGTATCCCTCCTGTCTATCCTTCCGACTGGATTGAAGATGCCTTTATCACAGTCAATTGGGAAGATGGTCTTCAGGGTAACACTCTGTATAATTTAGTTCCTCCTGCCAAGAAGCAAGCCCTGAGTGCAGAAACTACGGCTTTAGGGGGTGGAGATCGCCTTGATGATGCTGTCTTTGGTATGACTAAAGAAACTGAATCAATGCGGATGGCTGGCTCATTATTCGGCTCAATGCAGCAAACTCCCGAAGCAGCAGTAAGTTCCTATGTCTTTCCTTCAGGGGTAGGCATGTGGGCTATACCCACCGCTTCTGGTCAAAATATGTCTGGGGCTGGTTTCTCGGGAAGTTTAGCCGAGGCTCGTCCCCGTAAGTTTTGGCTCGTTGCCGATGCTGAATTGATTGTTTATGGTGCAACTGAACCTGATGCTACGGTAACAATTGGCGATCGCAAAATCCAACTCAACTCTGACGGTACATTCCGTTTCCAAATGTCTTTCCAAGATGGTGTGATTGATTATCCCATTAAGGCAGTAGCGATCGACGGAGAACAAACTCGTTCCATTCACATGAACTTTGAGCGTGAAACTCCTTCTCGCAACACCAATACTAAAGCTGAAGCCGTTGAAGAATGGTTTGCTTAATCTGTTGGGTATCTAAGCTATATCTGCAAACATAGAGAAGCCGAGGTGCAACAATTGCACCTCGGTTTTTTAGTAGTTTTTCCTCGCGGGGTGGGCGACAAAGGACTTATACTAAATCCGTTTCACATAGGTTACTTAAAAAATTGAGTAACGAGTAACAAGTATTATTTATTCTGATTTCATCACCTTTTCCAAGCGAATTTAGTATCAAAAGAAAGATAAACAGATTAATAGATAGCTTAAGACAACAGTTATTCTTCGGGATCTACTTCTTCGTCTTGGTCTAGAATATCCTCCAGTTCATCTGTTTCCTGGCGATCGTGAAATTTATCTGATTGATGAGGCATAAATCGACCAGTACTTTTAATCCATCTAAAAAGAGATTCATTTTCTCTGGGGGCAATAATCGCTGCGGGTTCACCTATCGGTTCTTGTTGTAGTGCGGGGTTGTGATATTTTTTAGCCATGATTGTTGCTTTAAGTGTTATTGAATAAATTGCTTTTTGATAAAAGGCGAAGTCATTGCCGTCAAAAGACTTCCGTAGTCGAGGTTGAAATTTACGCCTACTCCCACCTTTAAATAAGAGTTTTTGCAGTCGAGAAGCAGGTGATCGCTACTAGATCCCAGTATTTTCAGATCTTGATTTGGACTTAAACCAGATATCAGAGTGTCCTGCTTACCCAAAGCAACAATTGCTCTTCTGTGGCGATCGCGATCGCCCTTCGGATACGTTGAGCGAAAAACAGGAATATTACCGAAAGCATCCCGACCAATTTCCCCAAAGGGTAGAGAAGGCTTTACTTTCGATTCAATAACTTCGGCAATTAATTTAAAAGCATTGGTATGTAATTTGGGAATAGCTTGACCTTGAACAGTTTCACAGCCCAAGAGAATCGATTCTCCCAAGCGCAAATTATTAATTCGTCCAACGTTTTTGGTGGATTTATACCATTCATAGTTCGCCGAGTTTCCTCCAGAAATTAAGGGTAAGCTAATTTGAAATCTCTTTTCCACCGCGTCGGTTAATGCTGATAATTGGCGCATTTTTTGCTCGTCAGGCTTGATGCCTCCATAACAAGCCAAATTACAACCGAGTCCAATAATTTTGAGCTGGGGTAAGTCCAGAACTTGTTTAATGAACAGGAAAATATCATCGGGCATTATCCCTTCTCGCAAGTCACCCATTTCCACCATTAAAATTATTTGATGAATTTTATTTCGGCAAGCTGCGTAATAGTTCAGCTTTTCCAGGGTGTCCAGTTCTGTATTGAGGCTAATATCGACACTTTCAATAACCGATTCTGCTTGACTGGGGGCAGTGCGGAGTAGAACAAACTGAGCCGATATTCTCGCATTTCTCATCCTTTGAATATTTTCTAACCGAGAGTCGGCAATAAACTTGACACCTCCCCGAATCATCGCCTCGGCAATTAAGGGTTCTCCCAATACGGCTTTAGAGACACCCATTAAAGAAATTCCTTGTTGTCCGTAAAGTTCGCTGAGTGTCCGAGCATTATGCTCTATTTGAGATAGAGTAATTTCGATTCTGGGCATAAACGCATTCATATTATGACAACGTTTAACGTCTACCCTTTGGTTAATAGAGGAGGAGTCTGGGAATTTCTTTGGTTTTGCCGATCAAGAGCAGGAAAAAGATTGTATAAAGCACGAATTATTTTGGCACAGCCATAGGTCAAAACATCTGTAGTGGGTAACAAAAGACGGTCTTCATAGCTTTTAATAGTTTTCTGAACTTCTGTTTCGGTTAAATTTTCGTGACTTAAAGCGATCGCAATTACCTGAGCTTGAGAAATTGCTTTAATTAGACGAATTTCACTGACAATACTGGGCATTGGTAGCAGGGGAAAATCGCAGCGGAATTTCCTGCTTGGAGGATGTTGTAAGATAACGCCATCGGGCATACATCCTTTTAGAATGCCTACAGAACTCATAAAAGCGGGATGAGAGACGGCACTTTGCCCTTCTACTAAAATAATATCGGGATTTTCTCGTTCAAAGGCTTGAACAACGGCATTTTCTATTTCGCCAATGACAAATTGAGACACCAAAGCATCGATGGATACACCATAAGTTGCCCCTTGCATTAAGCCCGTTTGACCTGTGGCAACTAATACCGATTTGATGCCTAAATTGTTTAAGGCTTTATTTAATTCCACTGCGGTAGTCATTTTTCCGCAGGCGCAATCAGTACCTAAAACAGCAATTACTGGAACATTTACTTGGGATATTTGACCAGTAAAGACATGAAGATCTTTTAATTTAGGTGGTTTCCTAATGTCTTGAATTTTAACTCCACACCGCATGGCCATCTCGCTGAACTCAGCATCTTCAGAAAAAAACTCATGTAGACCATTAATGATATCCATTCCTTTGGTCATAGCTTCCAAAATCAAGGCTCTTTCAGCAGCCGATATAGTCGCATTTAAAGGAGCTTTGCCATAAATGTAGCAATCGGGAATGTCTAATAATCGATCTAAAGCTAACTGTAAGTTAGCAAAAATAGGAATATTGTTTTTTCGTTGATCTAATTGCTCTCCTGCATCTTCACCGGCTAAGGAACTATCGATGACGCCGACAATGCTATAAGTATCCGAGTGTCGAACTAACCCTGCTGCGGTTTTACCGTCCATTAGACCAAATTGATTTTCACAGTAAATCAAAGCTGTTTTTTTAGCGATTAACATTAAATATTATTTTCCTTGATTAATTAGTTAATTGAATAATTTCGCAACCTGAGCAAAATTATGAGTAAATGCTTAGAAAGCTGGCATTGCCTGATGACAGTAGCTACAGTGCCAGTAAATGTCTTCCGAACTTAGATGACGAAGCAAGATGTATGAGCAGCAAGGACAGACAAGTCTACCCATCACAAAGATGCTAGTTTTTGATTGAGCAAGTCGTTGAGAAGATCGATTAAATAAAACTTGCATTGTTAAAACCTAATTTTTATTAGCATTTAGCTCAGATTTTAGAATTAGGAAAAAATTGTAGCTGAATCCACAATTCTGGTCGATTTTTCAGGTTTACAAGCCAAATGTTTTTAGTTCGCTTTAAGGCGTTTAATCGTGTCTTTTCTTCTGCTTGACTGTTGAGGCAATTGGGTCGCGACAAAACAAGCCCAGCTAAGGGAAAGAAAAGACAGTCAGATAAATTGACATAAAATCTCTCTTTAATTTAGATACTGTAGAGAATTAAATTCGGAGATAAATTTATGAATTTAGTCAAGACTCCGAAAATATTTCTTAACATTGTGATCATAACCTGGAACTCTAGACAAATGAGATTGAGACACAACTCTTATTAATCATTAATATAATTTGAGCAGGTTGAGAGCGATCGCTCTTTTAGTTTAATTTAACTGTATACTTTTAAACATTAATGCTATGTAAATATAACTAGATACAAATTTATAAATTTTATCAATAAATTTCCTCCAATATTTGTTAATGATTAAATCAGCTATTGATAATTAATGAGTCAAGACTTGGAACGACAAAAAATTCAGTATCAAAATCTCAAACAGATTTTTAAAGATACTGTTCAAACCGCTAGGAAAATTCTCAGGTGCGATCGCGTTTTTATCTATGATGCTACTGATTTACCGAGGGCGAAAGTTTTAGCGGAATCAGTTGATGAAAACTGTAATTCTATCTTGGGTAAAGCGATCAACGATCCTTTTTTAACAGGAGACTATCTAGAGATGTACTGTTACGGTATGTCCTTAACTATAGACAATATTTACGCCTTAAATACTAGTAAAAGCCACTTACAAGAACTAGAAAAGTTAGGGGTTAAAAGTGTCGCGGTTGCTCCAATTCACGTTAACAACAAATTATTGGCTTTCTTGGTTGCACATCAGTGTTGGCAACATCAGCCATGGGCTGAACAAACAGCTGACTTATTGGCAGCAAAAGCAAGTGCAGCAGGAGAAGCTATGGCAAAAATCGCCCACGATCACGAATCAAACGATTTAAACCTATTCAATTCTAAAGCAGATAATCATACTCACCATAATTCCCCAGCAAATACCAGCTACGATAAAAACCGAGTTCTCCAGCAGCAAGAAAAAAATAACTATAAATTGCTTGCTGAGATTAAAAGCAAACTAACTGAACCAGCACCAAAAGATCTGCTGAAAACTATCGTCGCAGATATACGTCAGCTACTTAATTGCGATCGCGTTCTAATTTATAGTCTCAATGTTGCTAATTATGGTGTGGTAGTAGCCGAATCTGTTGCTAATGGCTGGGCTAAAGTGCTAGATCGCTCCGCAGCAAACTCTCCCTTTACTGCTCAATATTTAGAAGAGGATCGCAATGGGAAAGTCCGTGTTTGGAACAATACTCAAGAGGAAGACGCTCCTAGCTGGTATCGAGAACAGTTGGAAGCTTTGGATGTTAAAGCAGGCTTAGTAGCCCCGATTGCTCAGGAAAGTCAGCTATTTGGGCTATTGATCGCTCATCAATGTTCAGATATTCGCAGTTGGCAACAGCCAGAAATTGATTGGATTACTCAAATTGCAAATTATATAGGTAATATGCCCGAATACACAAGAATTTCTCAAAGAAATCAGCCAACACAATTAGCTGATGTTTCAGTTCCCATGCAGGTTAAACAAGAAAACGAGTGGCTCAAGCATTTTACCGATGTGCTACAACAGATTCGCCAATCTTTCAAAATTAGAGATATTCTGCAAGCAAGTGTTCGGGAAGTACATCGAATTTTAAATTGCGATCGCGTTGTCATTTACTCTCTGCATCAAAAAGTTTATGGCAAAATCGTGGCGGAATCTGTTTCTTCTGGCTGGAAAAAAACAGTAGGAATGGTCATCCAAGATCCTTGTTTTGAAGCCAAATATCTCAAAAAATATCGTGACGGTAGAGTTACGGCTTGGAACAATATTTACGAAGCAGGGATGAGCGGGTGTTATATTCAGCAACTAGAGCAGCTTGAGGTTAAAGCTAATCTGATCGTGCCTATCATGATCGAAGGTAAGCTATTTGGTTTATTGGTTGTTCATCAATGTTCTAACCCTCGTCAATGGGAGCAATCAGAAATTCTGTGGTTAACTCAAATTGCTGTGCAAATCGGTTTTGCTCTTGATAATGCCCAATTATTAGCTGATGCCCAACGCTTACGTCAGCAAGCAGAAGCAGAAAAAATGTGGACTGGGTATTTTACCGATGTGGTGCAGCAAATTCGCCAATCCCTAAAACAAGAAGATATTCTCCAAGCTAGTGTGCGAGAAGTACGGAGAATTTTAAATTGCGATCGCGTTGTGGTCTATGCTTTGGATCGAGATAGTTATGGTAAGATTGTCGCCGAATCCGTAGTTCATGGCTGGACGAGAGCGTTCGGAAGAATCATTAAAGATCCCTGTTTTGAAGCTAGATATCTTGAGCAGTATCGCGACGGGAGAGTACGCGCTTGGGATAATATTTACGCAGCAGGGATGAGCCAGTGTTACGTGGAGCAATTGGCAAAATTGGAAGTTAAGGCAAATCTAGTGACACCAATCATTCATCAAGAAAAACTATTAGGTTTGTTAGTCGCTCATCAATGTTCTGATACTCGTCAATGGCAACAGTCAGAAATTCGCTGGATGACTCAGATTGCTACCCAAGTAGGTTTAGCTCTCGACAATGCTCAACTATTAGAAAAGGTAGAACAATATACGCAAAACACTCAGGAAATTCTAAAGCGTGCAGTCAACAACAGTTCAAATATTCAACGTACAGTGGAAAATGTTACTGAGGAATTTGCAACTCTCAATAATTCTTGTCAAAATTTTGCAGAAAATATCGAGCAGATCAAAGATTTGAGTAAGCAATTAGCCCAACAGTCAATGAAGATGACTAGATCTGTAAATCTTGGTCAGATGGAAGTCAGTAATCAAGATTCTGTAGTTGAACTTGCCGATCAGATTTTTGCTCTGATGCAAGAGCTATTTGAGGCTACAGCTAAAATCGATCCCTTATTTACTAGCATAAAAACAGAAATTACTAACAAAACAGCTACTTTTGCCTCAGAAACAGAACAACTGATGAGCGGAGTTGAGGATTTTCAAACTGCTAGTCAGAAGTTAGAGCAAGTTGTCGGTTTAAATCGCGAATTGAGTAACCTAATTAGCAATATTTCTAATTCTTTGGACACTCAAATACAAGGTTCAACCTTTGCTCAAAATTCAGTTGCTGACATAACCAATATTACCCAGCGAATTGCTCAACAATCTTTAGCCATAATTACATCCTTGAGTGAATTGAAAGATGGAATCAATTAAATATTAAAACCAACTAAGCGTTCTTGTTGCTGATATATCTTATGCTGTTGCCAAATTTCCCTTGTTCTAAAATGCCGATCGCGTCACAATAGAAGAAAGTATTTATACTCAGATATTTTTGATATTTTTATGGTCAATTGTTTAAAATCCGCAGCATGTTAGCACAACCAGAAACTATTCAAGCAGATTCTTGTAGCCTCGATTGCGATCTGGTAATTGTCGGCGGAGGGATTGTGGGAACGACTTTAGCAGCAGCACTCAAAGATTCTGGCTTAAAAATTATTTTGATCGAGGCTAGATCACCAGAAGTTACAGCTCAGAAGACTCAAGCTTACGCTTTTTCTCCCTTATCGAGTCGTATTTACGAAGGGATTGGCATTTGGCAAGATATATTTCCGCATATTGGCAAATATCAGCATATTAGTCTGAGTGATGCCGATTACTCGCAAAAAGTAAGTTTTGAAACTCAAGATTTACCTGGAGAACATTTGGGTTATGTGGCGCAACACAATGTAGTTATTACAGCGCTACATAAATATTTGGCTGATTGTCCTAACCTTACTTGGCTTTGCCCAGCAGAGGTAGCTAACGTCAAGACAGATAAGAGTATTTCAAAGGTTGAAGTTAAGGTGAACGGCGAAAAACGCCTAATTAAAACCAAGTTAGTGGTAGGTGCAGACGGAGCGCGATCGCATATCCGTAGTTTGGCAGGCATTAAAACTCGCGGTTGGAAATACTGGCAATCCTGTGTCGCTTTTACCATTAAACATACTGCCCCTGAAAATAATACCGCCTTTGAACGTTTTTGGCCCAGTGGCCCGATGGGAGTGTTGCCCTTGCCAGGAAACCGCTGCCAGATTGTCTGGACAAACCCCCATGCTGATGCTCAGGCTTTAGCCGAATTAGATGAGTCAGCTTTTTTGGCTAAACTCCAAACCTATACCGGTAGTGTGTTAGGCGAGTTAGAATTAGTGAGTCAGCGGCAAGTGTTTCCCGTGCAGCTAATGCAGTGCGATCGCTATATTAAGTCTCGCTTGGCTCTGATTGGCGATGCTGCTCACTGTTGTCATCCCGTTGGTGGACAGGGTTTAAATATGGGTATTCGCGATGCTGCTAGTTTGGCGCAGATCTTACAAGCCGCTCATCAGCAAACACAAGATATTGGTACAGTTAAAGTTCTCAAACGCTATGAAAACTGGCGCAAGCTGGAGAATTTAGCAATTTTAGGTTTTACAGATTTATTAGATCGATTGTTTTCCAATAACTGGCTGCCAGTGGTGATGGTGCGTCGTTTAGGACTCTGGATGATGAGCTATCTTAAGCCCCTGAGAATTTTTGCCTTAAGACTGATGACAGGATTATTAGGTAGAAAGCCAAAGTTGGCAATGAGCAATGAGCAATGAGCAATGAGCAATGAGCAATGAGCAATGAGCAATGAGCAATGAGCAATGAGCAATGA